>JASKZU010000032.1 GCA_030147455.1 Planococcus sp. (in: firmicutes)
GGCACTTCATAGCTGATATTGCCGGCATCGGTCGAGCCGAGCCCTGAAACGCGGGAAGCGGCAACCGTCTCGCCAAGATTTTCCAGCTCTGCTTTGACTACTTCATCAAGCGCTGGCGTCAACACCAGGTCTTTTATTTCGTTTTGGAACCGTTCGATTTCAACGCGTGCGCCGGTTGCGAGAGCGGCGCCTTCTGCAATTGCACGGATTTTAGTCGCCGTATCGCTCGTTTTTTCCCATGAATCGCCGCGAATATAAAAGCGGGCAGATGCATATTCTGGAATGATATTCGGTGCATCCCCTCCGTGTGTAATGATGCCATGAACACGTGCATCGTCCGGCAGCTGCTGGCGCAGTGCATTAATGCCGTTGAACAGTTGCAAGACAGCATCCAGTGCATTGATGCCTTTTTCCGGAGAGCCGGCTGCGTGTGCCGGCTTGCCGTAAAAGTGGAAGCTCAGCGGATCAACGGCAAGTGAAGGCCCTGTAACAGCGGAATTTCCAGAAGGATGAAGCATAAGTGCGGCATCGATTCCTTTAAGCAAGCCGTGCTTGACGAAGCTGCCTTTGGCACTGCCATTCGGTCCGCCTTCTTCTGCTGGAGTGCCAAGAACCACTACACGTCCGCCTGTAGCATCCAATGCATTGCTGAGTGCGATGGCAGCGGCAACGCTGGTCGTGCCAATGATGTTATGGCCGCAAGCATGGCCGATACCGGGCAATGCATCATATTCAGCCAAAAACGCAATCGTCGGGCCGGGCTTATGGCTGTCACGGCTGGCGAAAAATGCCGTATGATGTCCTGCGACACCGTATTCGACGTTGAACCCTGCTTCTTCAAGGAGTCCTGTCAGCAAACCGCTTGCAAATACTTCTTCGTTGCCGATTTCCGGATTTTCATGGATAGCGTGGCTGATTCGCAAATATTGAGCGCGGTTTTTTTCGATGGATTGCGTAATGGTTTCGCGTGCTTCAGTCGTAATGGTCAATGGAATTCCCCCTAGTATGATTTATTTATAATCCACCAATTCTTCAACAGGAACAACTGTCGGAATTTGTGCGCCTTCTGAATACTCGGTAATGAAATCAGCAGTGTCTTGTTCCTGATAAAGTTCCACAATGCGCTGATAAGTTTCATTGTCTTCCTGTCCTGCTTGTGCGGCAATCAAGTTGATGTACGGTTTAGCCGTATCGCTTTCACGGGCGATCGGGTCTTCCGATGGGCTGAGCCCGGCATCGATGGCAATGCCGTTATTGATAACGGAAGCTTCAACATCTGCCATTGCACGCGGTGTGTGGCCGGAAGTCATCGGCATGATTTCGATGTTTTTCGGGTTATCGACAATATCCTGCGCTGTTCCAGTCAATCCGGCATCTTCAGACAACGTGATCAATCCGGCTTCCTGAAGCAAAAGCAAAGCGCGGCCCATATTGGTCGCTTCGTTTGGCATTGCGATTTGTGCGCCTTCCGGAAGTTCTTCGAGTGTATCGTATTTTTCAGAGTACAAGCCCATTGGGGCGATGACTGTCGAACCAATCGGGACAATATCGACATTGTGTTCTTCTACAAACTCATCAAAATAAGAAATCGTCTGGAACGCGTTCAAGTCCAGCTCTCCTTCAGAAAGTGCCAAATTAGGTGCTACATAATCGGAAAACGTAATGATGTCGAGCTCGATGCCTTCTTCTGCGGCTTTTTCGCCAACATGATCCCAAATAGTTGTGTCCGATCCGCTGATGCCGAGTGTTACTGTGGTCGTGCCGTCGGCTGAATCGCCGTTTCCACATGCTGCAAGAAGTGCGGCCAAGCTGGCTGTTGCTAAAATAGATGTTGTTTTTTTCATGATGTAAATCCTCCAATGGTTTTTATGGTTGATATTTTAATGAATTGTTGAAAACTGCCGGCTCGTTTAGCCGGTTGTGATTAGCTGCGCCGAACGCGTCGGGACATTAAATTTCCGAGCGATTGAACGCCTTGGACGAGTACGACGAGAATCGCGACGGTCAGGAACATGACGGTCGAATCAAAGCGCTGGTAGCCATAAGTAATGGCCAAGTCACCAAGTCCGCCGCCTCCGATGGCACCGGCCATGGCGGATGCGCCGATCAAGCCGACGATGGCAATAGTCAGGGCAAGCACAAGCGAACTGAGCGCTTCCGGTATCAAAAAGCGGAAAATGATTTGTCCAGGAGTGGCGCCCATGGCCTGTGCGGCCTCGATTACGCCTTTGTCGACTTCAAGCAGTGAATTCTCGATCAGCCGCGCGATGTAAGGGCCGGCATAGAAGACAAGCGGAACGATTGCTGCGGCTGTGCCGATTGAAGTACCCACGATCAAGCGGGTCAATGGAATAATGGCGACCATCAAGATGATGAACGGAACCGAACGGAAAATATTGATGACGATATTCAAAACATTGAACACGACTTCGTTTTCCAGCAAATGGCCTTTTCGCGTCACGACGAGCAATATGCCGAGCGGCAAGCCGATAACCAGCGAGAAAACAAAAGAAGCGCCAGTCATGTAAAGCGTTTCCCATAACGCCTCGAGAATCTGCGATTGATTAACCTGCATACTGGCGCACCTCCTCTACTTGGATGTTGTCGTTCCGGATTGACGCAAGCGCCCGGTCGATTTCGGTGCGCGCACCTTCGAATTCGACAATCAAGTTGCCGTATGGAATGCCTTGCAATTCCGTGATGTTGCCGAACAATACATTCAAATCAATCTGGAACTCTCTTGAAACTCTCGACATGAACGGCTGTCCGACTGAGCTTCCGGTAAACTGCACGCGGTAAATGGTGCGACGGCCGTCGTTGCTGTGAATTTGCTCCAGTAGCGATTCCGGCAGCTCATCGTTCATTACGGAACGTACAAAGCGTTTGGTGGTGGTATGCTGAGGGTTCGTAAACACATCGAACACGCTGCCTTGTTCGATGACGCGGCCTTCTTCGAGCACGGCCACTTTGTCGCAAATTTCGCGGATAACGCCCATTTCGTGCGTAATCAAAAGAATCGTGATGTTGTATTCTTTATTGATGCGGCGAAGCAAGTCCAAGATGGCTTGCGTCGTCTGTGGATCGAGTGCGGAAGTGGCTTCATCGCATAGCAGAATCGACGGGTTGGTCGCGAGCGCCCGGGCGATGCCGATGCGCTGCTTTTGGCCGCCGGACAATTGATCCGGGTATTTTTTTGCCTGGTCGGCAAGTCCGACAAAATCCAGCAGTTCGGCTACTTTGCGGTCAATTTCCGCTTTCGGTGTTTTTGCGAGCAATAGCGGCATCGCAATGTTGTGGTGGACGGTTTTGGAGTTCAGCAAGTTAAAGTGCTGAAAAATCATCCCGATGTCTTTTCTCGTTTCGCGGATTTTCCGGGCCTTGAAAGACGAAATGTCTTCACCGTGTATCAGGACTTGACCTGAAGTAGGGCGCTCGAGCAAATTGACAGTACGGATCAACGAGCTTTTGCCGGCGCCGCTAAATCCGATAACGCCATAGATTTCACCGGTTTCAACAGTCAAATCAATGCCGTTGAGTGCATGAACTTCCTGTTTTCCGGATACATACGTTTTGGTAACTGCTTCAAATTGAATCATGCTGTGCCTCCTCTGGCTGCAAATAACGTTACGAATGACTGCAAACGCACACTTTCTTAAAAAACAATAATAAAAAGCCTTCTTTTTTCTTATCCGCAAGAAAAAAGAAGGCTTCAAAAATATGAAACCATCTCATTCTCATCTTCCAAATGCTGGAGCATTTGCAGGAGTTGGCACAGTTTTCGCGGAGTCGCGAATCTGCTGCCGAAACGTCGTAGGGCCTGTCCCTCGGTTTCTCTGGATAAGAAAGTGATGTCAGCTATTCAATTCGTGATTACTACTTTATTTTGAAATAGCCGAAAAGTCAATTGTTTTTGAAAAAGAAAATAAAAATTCCTATTGAAAGAGCTTTCGGACTTTTTAGAAAGCGGGGCTTGACATCAATTGCTTTTCTCGCCTATACTTTTCCACAAGCAAAAAAATAGCTGAATACTCTTATCACGAGAGGCGGAGGGAATAGGCCCTTTGATGCCCGGCAACCGGCAGACGAACAGTCTGCAAAGGTGCTAAATCCTACAGCATTGCACAAGATGCTGAAAGATGAGAGGAGGTAAATCCGTAGATTACGGCCCTCTTCTTAAACGAAGAGGGCCTTTTTTGTCCTCCTCGTTTTCTGCACACGATAAAACTTTTAGGAGGAATTGACGATGACTTACTTTAAACCCGAAACATTGCTGCTTCACGGCGGCCAAGAACCAGATCCGACTACAGGGGCACGCGCGGTGCCTGTCCACAAGACAACTTCTTATGTATTCAAGGATACAGAACATGCCCAAAACCTTTTTGGCTTAAAAGAAACCGGAAATATTTATTCGCGCATCATGAATCCGACAGTCGATGTCTTTGAACAGCGGGTCGCCCTGCTCGAAGGTGGCACTGCGGCAGTTGCATTGTCGTCGGGGATGGCGGCTATCGCTTTTTCTGTATTGAATATTGCAGAAGCGGGAGATGAAATCGTCGCTGACCGCAATTTGTATGGAGGCACTTACAATCTTTTTGCAAATACATTGCCGCGCTACGGCATCACGGTGAAATTCGTTGACGCCACGAACCCGGAAAACTTCCGCGAGGCAATTACGGATAAAACAAAAGCATTGTTCGGCGAAATCATCGGCAATCCAAGCCTTAATGTCTTTGATGTGGAGCGTGTGGCCGAAATTGCCCATAGCAACGGTGTCCCGTTATTGATCGACAACACATTCGCTTCGCCTTTTGTCAGCAACCCGATCGAGTTTGGGGCGGATGTCGTCATTCATTCGGCGACCAAATGGATTGGCGGGCATGGAACGACCATCGGTGGAGTAGCGGTGGATGCCGGGCGCTTTAACTGGGACAACCCGAGGTTCCCGAATTATACAGAGCCAGACGAAAGCTACCACGGCATCCGTTTTGGCATTGATGTGCCGGAAGCTGCATTTGCAACCAAACTGCGCGTTCAGTTGCTGCGTGACTTCGGGCCGTCGCTGAGTGCTGACAGCGCACACGCCCTGCTTCAAGGTTTGGAAACGCTGCACCTGCGTATACCGCGTCATGCAAGCAACGCACAAAAAATAGCTGAATACTTAAAAACCCACCCGCAAGTGGAATGGGTCAATTACTTAGGGTTTGAAGATCACCCATCCCACGGATTGGCAGAAAAATATTTAAAAGATAGTTTTGGATCTATCGTCAACTTTGGCATAAAAGGCGGGCGTACCGCCGGCCGCAAAGTGATTGACGGGGTTCACCTTTGGTCGCATGTGGCGAATGTAGGTGATGCTAAATCACTGATCATCCATCCGGCTTCGACCACGCACCAGCAACTGACGGCAGAAGAACTGCTGAATACCGGCGTGACGGAAGAATTAATCCGCCTTTCAGTCGGTTTGGAAAATCATGAAGATTTGATCGCTGATCTAGAGCAGGCCATTCAGGCCGCTGTACTTGAAAACGCCTGAGGAGGAAATGAAATGACAACAGTATCCATCGGCCAGTTGGCTCTTGAATCAACTATCACATTGCCTGAGGTGCAATTAGCCTATGAACGCATAGGCAATCGGTCCGGCCCGGTTGTGCTGATCTGCCATGCGCTGACAGGCGACCAACATGCAGCAGGCAGTGCTGACGAGCCGGGATGGTGGGCGGGATTGATCGGGCCTGGAAAAGCGGTGGATACCGAGTTGTTTCAAGTCATTACGTTTAATGTGCTTGGCGGCTGCAACGGTTCAACAGGCCCGACTTCCATTAATCCAGAAACCGGTGCCCCGTACAATGCCGCTTTTCCGCAATTGACCATCCGCGATATGGTGAAGGCCGAACGCCTAGCGCTGGAAGAAATCGGGATCCGGCATGTGGCCGCCGTCATCGGCGGATCGCTCGGCGGCATGAAAACGCTGGAATGGGCTCGACTTTACCCCGATTTTATCGACACAGCCATTGCGCTTGCCGTAACACCCTATTACAGCGATTACGGGGTAGCGTTCAATCATATCGGCATTCAAGCGATCGAAAACGATGTGGATTTCAAA
>JASKZU010000055.1 GCA_030147455.1 Planococcus sp. (in: firmicutes)
CGCCTTTTCGCTGATTGGCATATAAGGTTGGCAAGGAGCGCTTCAATGAAAGCAGATGGGCAAGAGCTGATTCAGCCATCGGGGTTTTATGAATGCCCCTGACATTAGAGACGACGATGTCCCGCTCAACAATGGCTTCATGCGGCATTTTCTCAACACCAGCACTTGCCACCATGATCCACTTCAGCTTTTCGGCACTGTGAATTGCTTCGGACGTCAAGTCTTCCCCGTATGTCACGACAATATCCGCTGTCGGCAAATGAGAAGTGTCTTTGTACAAGAACCGGAAGTTTACATCCGGAAATTCGGCAGTTAGCCGTTCCTGCTGGTCTTCTTTTGGTACAAATGTAAACAGGACTTCCATTCCATTCTTCCTCTCTTATTGGTTACTTAGTGTTTTAACGGTTTCCAACACTTCTGTTATATGCTCTTTTACTTTTACTTTGCGCCATTCTTTTACAACCGTGCCGGTCGGGTCGATTAAAAATGTCGAACGTTCAATGCCCCAGAACTCCTTGCCATACATTTTCTTCAATTTCCAAACACCATAAGCTTCAGAAACTTGGTGGTCTTCATCGACCAGTAAAGAAAATGGAAGCCCGTGCTTTTCGCTGAATTTTTGGTGGCGTTCTTTGGAATCAGCACTCACTCCAAGAATTTCAGCATGTAAATTTGAGAAATCCTTTTCAGCATCGCGAAAATCGCACGCCTGCGTGGTACATCCAGGAGTCATATCTTTCGGATAAAAATAAAGAACAACGTATTTCTTGCCGGCAAAATCCGACAGAGCCACCTTTTCACCATGTTCGTTTTCCAAAGCAAATGCAGGTGCTGCTATGCCTTCTAATGAACTCACCATCATCACTCCTTTTCTTTTCTCTATCGTACCGGACGGCCAAGCCAGTTTCAATTTCTTTGGCGTTTGCTGCGATTTTTGTCTACAATAAGGAGTAGATTATTTTTAGGAGGCTTTTCCATGAATCACTCGAAATCCGAGCAACTGCACGAAGAAGCGTTAGAACATATTGTCGGCGGGGTCAACAGCCCTTCCCGCTCTTATAAAGCCGTGGGCGGCGGCTCACCGATTGCGATGGATTACGGTAAAGGGGCCTACTTTTACGATGTCGATGGCAACAAATACATCGATTATTTGGCAGCTTACGGCCCAATTATTACAGGCCATGCTCATCCGCATATCGCTAAAGCCATTGCACATGCTGCTGAAACCGGCATACTATTTGGTACACCGACAAAACACGAAGTCACTTTTGCCAAAATGCTCAAAGAAGCAATGCCCGCAATGGACAAAGTACGGTTTGTCAACAGCGGCACAGAAGCTGTCATGACTACAATCCGCGTTGCACGGGCTTATACCGGCCGGACTAAGATCATGAAGTTCGCAGGATGCTATCACGGTCATTCCGATTTGGTTCTTGTAGCAGCAGGATCTGGCCCCGCAACGCTCGGAACGCCCGATTCGGCAGGGGTTCCAAAATCGATTGCAGAAGAAGTGATCACAATTCCTTTCAATGATCCACAAGCTTACCGCGAAGCGATGGAGCAATGGGGACAAGAACTTTCCTGTATTCTTGTTGAACCGATTGTCGGCAATTTCGGCATCGTGGAACCTGAACCGGGTTTTCTTGAACTGGTTCATGCACTGGCCAAAGAACAAGGCGCTTTGATTGTCTATGACGAAGTTATTACTGCATTTCGCTTTCATTATGGCGGTGCCCAAAACCTGCTGGGCCTAGAGCCTGACCTGACAGCACTTGGAAAAATCATCGGCGGCGGTTTGCCGATTGGTGCATACGGCGGCAAGCGTGAAATCATGGATACAGTCGCTCCACTCGGACCTGCTTACCAAGCGGGAACGATGGCAGGAAATCCAGCATCCATTCAAGCAGGCATCGCTTGCCTCGAGGTGCTTCAGGAAAAAGGCGTTTACGAACGCATGGACCGCCTTGGAAAACAATTGGAAGAAGGCATTCTGGCGGCTGCCGAAAAACATGGCATTACCATTACGGTAAATCGCCTAAAAGGTGCTTTGACTATTTATTTCACCGATCAAAAAGTAAAAAACTATGATCAGGCAGAAGCTTCCGACGGCGAAATTTTCGGTCGCTTTTTCAAACTGATGCTGGAACAAGGCATTAACTTGGCTCCTTCGAAATACGAGGCATGGTTTTTGACGACTGAACATACACAAGCAGATATCGAAGCATCAATTCAAGCAGTGGAACATGCATTTGCACAACTTTAAACAGTGTTTCCTCTATAAAGGAGGTGTCCGCCGATGAGGCTCGGGGCACGCATATTCAAAACCGGCATCGCGATTTCACTTGCCCTGTTTTTAGCGACATTCCTCGAATTACCGACGCCGGTCTTCGCAGGAGTCGCGGCAGTCTTTGCTATACAGCCTTCTATTTACCGATCCTATTTGACATTGCTTGATCAGGTGTACGGAAATTTGATTGGTGCTTCGATCGCCATCATTTTTGTACTGACACTGGGGCCGAACTATATAACGATTGGCATTGCCGCTATCCTGGCAATTGTCATTGTGCTGAAGTTAAAGCTTGAACATACGGTCCCCCTTACGCTGGTGACGTTAATTATCATTATGGATTCTCATTCGGATGATTTTTTGATATTCGCTTCACTGCGTTTTCTGACTGTACTGCTTGGAATCCTCTCGGCTTTTATCGTCAATTTCATTTTCTTGCCGCCGAAATACGAAACGCGCCTTTTCAAGTCGATTCATTCGGTTAGTGAAGAAGTGATTCGCTGGATCCGCATATCACTCCGGCACGCTTCTGACCATGCATCGGTTAAAGAAGATATCGATAAATTGACGGAAAAACTGGTAAAGGTTGACCAGTGGTATTCTTTTTATAAAGAAGAGCGCAGCTATACGAAAAAACAGCAATATATAAAAGCCCGTAAATTAGTGCTTTACCGCCAAATGATTGCCACGTCCAAAAAAAGCCTTGAAGTGCTTCGGCGCCTTAACCGCTATGAAAAAGAGCTCAAGGACTTGCCTGAGCAGTTTCATATGATGGTGCAGGAACGCTTGGAGAGTTTGGCAAGCTACCACGAACAGCTTTACATGAAATACATCGGCAAAATCCG
>JASKZU010000061.1 GCA_030147455.1 Planococcus sp. (in: firmicutes)
GTCAAAAACATGATGGCCATCCCCAGCAGCAATCCAGGCAACAGTCCGCCCATGAACAAAGCTCCGACTGAAACCCCGCCTGCGGCTGTGGAGAAGATGATCATATTATGGCTTGGCGGGATCAATACACCTTGTGTCGCACTGGATATCGTTACAGAAACCGAATAATCCGCGTCGTATTTCTGCTTTTTCATCATCGGGATCAACACCGATCCGAGCGATGAAGTATCGGCGAGTGCCGAGCCTGATATCCCGCCGAAAAATGTACTGGCCAAGACGTTGACCATCGCCAGACCGCCGCGGATTCGCCCGATGATAACGTTGGCAAAATCAATCAACCGCCGCGAAATCCCGCCTTCGTTCATGATCTCACCAGCTAGGATAAAGAACGGTATCGCCAGCAAGGAGAAGGAATTCAATCCGCCGACCATCCGCTGGACAATGGCTGCAGAATCGATGCCCATATAGATACCAGTCGTCAGCGAGGAAATGATCAGCGTTAATGCGATTGGAACTCTTAAAATGAGTAATAAGGCAAAGCTGCCTAATAAAACGAAAACTTCCATATGCTCAACCCTCACTTACATCATTTAAGTCTTGATGCAATCCTTTTTTGAACAGCATTTCGATGCCGTAGAACGTTACGAAAAGGCCTGATACCGGAATTGCTGCGTACAGCACACTTGATGGCCATCCGGTTCCCGGCATAGATGAATTGCCCATCAATACAGTAAACTGCCATCCGTAATAAATCATGATAAGGCCGAACCCGATGATTAAGACTTTCGAAAAGTAATCAAATGCGTGCTGCACGTTTTCAGGAAGCATATTGACGACAATGCCCAATGCAATATGGAGCTTTTCTTTAAAGCCGTAGGCAATTCCCAGGAAGCTGACCCAGACGAACAACAGCTTGGATACTTCTTCTGACCAGGAAGGTGTAAAACTCAAGACTTGGCGTGAAAACACTTGAACAATGATGATGATGACCATCGCCAGCAGCATAGTCAAAGCAGTTCCCAACAGCAGCCGATCCAAAAAGGTTTTAACCGTTTTTAATATTTTCATGTGGATATTCCTCCTAAAAGAGAGAAGTGAGGAAAAAATCCTCACCTCATTAAGCTATCGTATTAGTTTGAAAGCTTGTCGATCCATTCGCCGTATTGCTCGCCGTACTTGTCATATACAGGCTGAACAGCATCTCTCCAAGCCGTGATGTCTTCGATTTCAACCAATTCACTGCCGGCATCCGTAACTGCTGTCTTGGATTCTTCTGTCAACTCAGCCCATGCTTCACGCTGGACTTCAACCGATTCGAGCGCTGCTTCTCTAAAGAATTCTTTGTCTTCATCGTTCAATGTATCCCAAACTTTTTGGGAAGCAATAACGACTTCCGGTGTTCCTGTATAGCCGTTCACAGTATAGTAAGGCGCCACTTCAAAGTGGTTGGAAGTGAAATAGCTCGGGAAATTGTTTTCCGCGCCGTCGATTACGCCTGTCTGCAAGCTCGAGTAAACTTCGCCGTATTCCATCGGCGTCGCTGATGCTCCAAGCGACTCAACAACTGAGATGGCGACTTCAGAGTTTTGAACACGGATTTTCAAGCCTTTCATATCTTCCGGGGTTTCAACTGGACGTTTTGTGTTGTAGAAGCTTCTTTCCCCCGAATCATAAAAGGCCAGCCCGACCATATTGGTTCCATCCAGCGTATCCAGCAATTCACGCCCGACTTCGCCGTTTAGTTTTTCCCATTTGGCATCTTCGTTTTCGAATAGGAATGGCATGGACGTTACGCCGATTTCTTTCGCAAACTGTGATAAAGGCGAAGCGTTGACACGCGCAAGATCAATAGATCCAAGCTGAACCTGTTCGATCGAGTTGGTTTCCTCTCCCAATTGGCCGCCCGAGTAAACTTCTATTTTGTAGCGGCCTTCTGTCTTTTCTTCGACAAGCCGCGCAAATTCCTTATCTCCGATTGTCGTCGGATAATCATCCGGCTGAACTTCCGCCATTTTCAATGTGACGGTTTCTCCTGAAGCGCCTGAAGTTCCCTCGGCGTTTGATTCTTCTTCCCCGCAAGCTCCCAGTGCAATTGCAGCCGCTCCTGCCAAACATAGAAATGATAACGTTTTCATTTTCATCTTTAGTTCCCCCTTAGTTTTTATCTGAACGCTAGCTAAAAGCTTTTCTCCCCTTGAGACAAAATTTACAACGTTGTTATTTTGCTTGAAAATGAAATTTTGTGTTGCAATGGCTATTTTTTTGAAACTTGCTGGATGATGCAAAAAATTTAATCATTACTTTTTGTTGGAGAAGCTGGCCACATTTTGCTCAACCACTTCCTTTCCTGCCATAAAACTAAACGATCTTCGCTTTTTCGAAAAAAATCGCTTTTGTCCGTCTTCCACCCCATGCAGGCAACTTTGCTTTTAACAATAGTGATTTGCCAGAAAAAACTTACAATTCTTAATAGTAGTATAAATGTAAGCGTTTTATAAATCAAGGGGGTAAATGAAAATTCTTACAATTTATGCTCAGCGCTCTTCCGGCAATGCATGAAAATCCT
>JASKZU010000062.1 GCA_030147455.1 Planococcus sp. (in: firmicutes)
AAAAACACAAGTCGTTTCGACACCGTTTAGGCAAGGCAAGATAAAGCAAGTGGCGGCATATTGTCCAATTACTCTTTGAATACCCGCATACTTTATTTTCCACACTCTTTGCATTCGTCTGGAACGCAACAAAAAAAGCACCCTGAACAGAGTGCTTTTTTCTAGTTGAATATACTATATTTTTGTTACTTGCTGTTGCCAAATTCGACTGTCTCGTTCATGTCGTTGTTGTCGCCTGCGGATTCGCTGCTCACCAGTTTTTTCGCGAAGCTTTTGACTGCTTTCAGTTTGTTGCCCGACTCCCAGTATTCTGCTGTCTCCGGGGTCACTTTGATGAGGACGACATTCGGGTCTTCGTAAGTTGTTTCAAGCATTTTATCGTAAATCGGGTTCCAATATTCCTTTTTTCGCTCCAAGTCTTCCATGAATTCAGCCGTCCCGCTGATAGATACGTAAGACTTGCCAGCGTATGCCAAGTTGACCTCGGGATTCGACGAGATTTCCTCGTATTTATCGGTATCCTTCAAAGTGATGAACCACAAGTCCCCATCGAATTCCGTTTCCTGCGTCTGCATCGGCCGTGACACCAGCTTGCCGTTCACAATGGTCGTAAACATCGCTACTTCGATGTCTTTGATCAATTCTTTTACAGTTTCAACCGCTTCTTCATGTGTGTTGGTTTGTTCGCTCATTCAAATTCTCCTCCAGTTTCATTACTGATTTGTTCATCTAGTTAACTAAGTTCCCTTATGTTTTTTCACTAAACGTAAAAACGAGAAAGCAATTCCCAAATGGGGCCTGCTTTCTCGTTTTGATTGCGCATGAAGGCATAGACCGGATTCATTCGGCTCATTCACGTCTTTTATTGGTTTGCTGAAGTTTTATCTGTATCGATCGTGAAATACTGTTCTGCGTTGCGGTAGGAAATATCTTGAATCATATTGCCGATGAATTCATAATCTGCCGGCAGTTCGCCTTCTTCAATCCAGTTTCCGACCAGCTGGCACAAGATTCTTCTGAAGTAATCGTGGCGTGTATACGACAAGAAGCTGCGGGAGTCTGTGAGCATTCCGACAAACAAGCTTAATAAACCGGCGTTAGCCAATTCTTTCATTTGGCGCAGCATGCCGTCTTTTTGATCGTTATACCACCAGCCGGATCCCAACTGGATTTTGCCTTTCACTTCGCTTGATTGGAAGTTGCCGATCGTGCTGGCCACCATTTCAAAATGAACTGGGTTGAGCGGATAAATGATCGTCCTTGGCAGTGCATCTTTTTGGTTGAGACTGTTCAAGAAACGATTGAGCGGCTTGGCCAGCTCGAAATCGTTGATCGAATCAAATCCGGCATCAGGGCCGACACGCTCGAACATGCGGGTATTGTTATTGCGAAGCGGCCCGATGTGAAGCTGCATCGCCCATTCCCGTTTGGCATACAACTCGCCCAAAAACTGCATCGTAAAGGTCTTATGGCGGTCTTCTTCTGCTGAAGTGACCGGTTCACCGTTCATCGCTTTATGGAAAATGGCTGTCACTTCGTCGAGAGTGGCCTCTTTGTAAGGCAAGTATTCGAAACCATGGTCCGAGATGCGGCATCCGTGTTCATGAAAATATTCCACGCGGTTTTTCAATGCCTTTAAAAAGTCACGGTAATTGCGGATATCCATTTCTGCAGCTGCCGCCAGTTTTTCTGTATAAGCGATAAATCCGGATTTGGAAATATCAAGCGCTTTGTCCGGGCGGAATGTCGGCAGCACTTTTGTATCAAAGCTTTCATCTTTTGCGATTTGAATATGATAGTCAAGGCTGTCTGCCGGGTCATCCGTTGTGCAAATGACATTGACGTTGCTGCTCTCGATCAACTTGCGCGCAGAAAACGATTCCGACTGTACTACTTCGTTCAACTGGTCCCACATTTCTTCCCAGTTTTCACCGCGGATCACGTCATCATAGCCAAAATATTTTTTCAGCTCCAGGTGCGACCAGTGGTATAAAGGATTGCCCATTGTATAAGGAACCGTTTGAATCCAGGCACGGAACTTTTCTTTGTCCGAGGCTTTTCCGGTGATCCATTCTTCATCTATGCCGTTGGCGCGCATCGCACGCCATTTGTAATGGTCGCCTCTCAACCACACGTCGGTGATGTTTTCGAACCGGTGGTCTTCAGCGATTTGCTGCGGGCTTAAATGGCAATGATAGTCGTACAACGGAAGGTCTTTCGCATAATCATGATAAAGGATTTTTGCGCTTTTGCTGTTTAATAGAAAATCTTCGTCCATGAATTTCATCGATACACTCCCGTAGATGTCTTTTTTGTAATGGTTTTTTAAAACCTATGGTTAGGAAATCGCTGTTTCGTAGCTTCCATTGCTTGCCGTTGCTTCTTTGCCATTAATGTATACTTTGCGCTGATCGCCGCCGTTTATATAAAACTTGATTGTGCTGTAAGGCAAATCATAATTGCCTTCTGTATCCAGCTGAAGTTCGATTGATTCCGAGGTGGTTTCCATCACGACGCTGATTTTTTTATGCTGGTCTTCGTAATTGGCCGATACGCCGTCATCTTCATACAATTGATAACTGGACGTTGCGCTTTGCAGATGCGGAAACAGCATAAATCCACGCTCTTCCTGATCTTTTGTCGAGAACGAAGCATGCGCATCGTTGACCGGAAGGATGGCGCCTGCCTGAATCAAAAGCGGGTTGTAGTCGATTGGTGCCGGTACAGTAACTGTTTGGCCGCCTTCATACCACTCGGACGTATGGAAGTTGAACCAGCCGCCTTTGTTGGAAGGAAGATAAACTGCGCGTTCGGTTTGCCCTTTTTCTACTACCGAAGCGACCAGCATGGATTCACCCAGCATGAAATCGTCGTTTTCTTCAAACGTTTTCACATCATGGCCGAAGTCATAGAATGTCGGGCGGATGATCGGTTCATAGTTTTTATGCGCTTCGTAAAGTGCCGTATACAAATACGGCGTGATGCGGTGCCTGAATTTCATCAGGTCGCGTATGTACCCTGTTGTTTCTTCGTACATCCACGGGACATTGACGGTTTGGTCGTCGTTCCACGAATGAATGGTGAAGCGCGGATGGAAAATACCGTTTTGCACCCAGCGAACCAGCAATTCCGGCTCTGGTGCAGGACCTGAAAATCCGCCGATGTCATGGCCGAGGTTATAAATGCCCGACATGCTCAAGCCCAAGCCCATTTTGATGTTGTATTTCAATGATTTCCAGCTTGTGTAATTGTCGCCGGACCAGGTTTGCACATAGCGCTGCATCCCTGGGCTGCCGGAACGTGAAATCAAATACGGCCGAAGTTCAGGGGCAAACTCTTTTTGTGCTTCATAAGACGCTTTCATCATGAGCAGCGGCTGAACCGAGCGCATCGTTTCAAATGGCAGTTCTTTTCCAAAGCCGTGGCTGACCGCATCGGTCGACCAAATTTCAAATTCGTTGTTGTCATTCCATGTCGAATCAATGCCGTATTCAAGCAATTGGGCCGTGACGTTTTCTTTCCACCACTCAATGGCTGCCGGGTTTGTAAAATCGATATACGCACCCACTTCGTCCCAGAACTGCGCCATTTCCACTTCGCCGGAGCGGTTGCGGATAAACAGGCCTTGTTTCTCCAGTCTGTCGAATTGCGGATGGCTTTTCAACAGTGCAGGTTTGATGTTCGCACACAATTGAACGCCTTTTTGGTGGTACTCATCAATAAACCCTTTCGGATCCGGGAATTTGTCGTTGTTCCAGTTGAATACATAGCGTTTATCGCCGATCGATGTGTAGCCGGAAGACAATTGGAACGAATCGCAGATGATATCGTTTTTCTCGCACAGCTCAATGAATTTTTTCAATTGTTCCTGCGCATCCGGCGCATCGGTATACGTCATGGTCGATCCTGAATATCCAAGGCTCCATTTCGGTGAGAAAATGGTTTTCCCAGTCAGCCAAGAATACGTCTTCACGACATCTTTGACTTCCGGCCCTGCGATCACGTAATAATCGAGGTCTCCGGCAAACGAATGGTAATAGCGATACCAGCCGTGGTAGTTGTCCATCTCGTTGCCCATATCAAAGATGCTTTGCGCCATGTTGTCGTAGAAAATCCCGAATGAAATGGCGGAATTCCGGTTGCGCGTAATATAAAACGGAATGTGTTTGTACAGCGGATCGGTGTGCTGGGCATCATACCCCATCGGATCTACGCTCAACATGCGGTAGCGCTTGCCGTAACGGTCCGTATCCCCGCTTTTTTCACCGAGCCCAAAATATTGTTCGTCCAAGTTTCTTTGCAGGTAATGGAAAACGCCATTTCCAAGCGAACCGTCCAAATTATAGGCCTGCGTTTTGCGATCAGCTGCGATTTCGTTGACAGAACCGTCGACGCCTTTGAAAAACCATGTCGCTTTAAAGCCATCCAGATTGATTGACAATTTGAGCGTTTCCGTTTCAATTGTTACGGTTTCGCCTTGGTTATTTAACTCGTAAGAAGGCAGCGAAAAAGGCGACAAATCAAAGCGGTTTCTTCCTTCAAACGGCACATCGTCCATGCCCGGCGCGACCAGCCATGTGTTGTCGATTTCCAGTTCGTCCCCTTTGCACATGAGTATGCGCATGATGTCGTTTTCAAGTACCATGACACGCGCCGTAACAGCAGGATCTTCCAGCTGGAACGTGATGATGTTGCCTTCTTCTTGTTGCAGACTAAACAAATATTTTTCTTTTATCGCCATTACTTGTTCATCCTTTCTCTACACGTTAGCGTCAACCAGTGAGTTTAAAAATTTGGAAGTTATTCGATTTAATAGCCGAGCAAGTTCGGCAGCAGCATGCTGATGCCAGGAATGTACGTAACCAGCAAGAGCACTACGATAATTGCCACATAAAACGGGATAAGCGGCTTGATGACGTCTTCTATATCGAGGTTTGCGATACTCGATCCGACAAACAAGGCGCTTCCTACAGGAGGCGTAATGTTGCCGATACTCAAATTCAAGACCATCATGATGCCGAAATGAATCGGATCCATGCCGAACCCTAGAACGATTGGCAGCAAGATCGGCGTGAAAATCAGGACAGCCGGGGTAATGTCCATAAACGTACCGACAATCAACAAGAAGACGTTCAGGATCAAGAGCAGCACGATCGGGTTATCGGAGATTCCGATGATCAAATCACTGATGGCAGAAGGAATGCCTGTAAACGCCATTACCCATGACATAACAGCCGAAGCCCCTACAAGCAGCATAATAACAGCAGTGATTTCCACTGACTCCATAATAATGCGCGGAAGATGCTTTGGTTTTACAGCACCATAGGCAAAAGACAAGATGAGCGTATAGGCCACGGCGACTGCCGCCGCTTCGGTAGCCGTGAAAATCCCTGCCAAAATTCCGCCGATGACGATAACGATCAGCATTAAACTCGGGATCGCATCAAAAAACGTCTTAAGTGCCACTTTCAAGCTCACCCGCTCGGATGTCGGGTAGTTGCGTTTTTTCGCGATAACATACGCTACGGCCATACAAGCAAACGCCCAGAGCAAGCCTGGCAAGTAGCCGGCAATAAACAGTGCCGCTACCGACGTCCCGCCGCTGACCAGTGAATAGATGATCAATGTACCGCTCGGCGGTATAACCAACCCAATCGGGGCAGAAGCAATATTGACGGCAGCAGAAAATTTCGGGTCATAGCCTTCTTTTTTCTGCAGCGGCCCCATTACACCGCCGATTGCAGCCGCTGCTGCAACAGACGAACCGGACAACGAACCGAACAGCGTATTGCCGAGTATGTTCGTATGCGCCAGTGCACCCGGCGTCCGTCCGACCAATACTTTGGCAAAGTTGATGAGCCGTTCGGCCACGCCGCCGTTATTCATGAGAATTCCCGCCAGAATAAAGAAAGGAATCGCCAGTAACGTAAAGCTGTCGAGGCCTGTTACAAGCTTTTGGCTTGCTGTAAATATCGCCATGTCCATCGGTAAAATAAATAAAATCGCAGCTAGCGATGCAATGATGATACTCACCGAAATTGGAACACTAATGATGAGCATTAATACAAAAACAACCGCTAAAATAATTCCTGCCTGCAATGCCATAACGTTCACTTCCTCATTCTAGAATTTCATCAGATTCAAAATCCGTGTCTTGCTTTAATTTTTCATTTCGGATGCGTTTGCGGTCGCGGAACAATTCCAAAATGTGAATAACCGCATAAAACGCAAACAGCACACCTGAAACAACAACACTCAAATACAAATACTGCGTCGGCATATTCAAAGCAGAGGATACTTGCCCGATTGAATTCTGATAGGCTTGCGTCCCGCCGTAAAGCAAGATCACAAGAATAAATGCAAGAACAATAAACTCTACCAGCAAATCAACATAGAACTTGAACTTGGCCGGCACTTTCCGTGCCACAAAGACGACCGCTAAATGCTTTTTCTTGCCGTATGCATACGCCGACCCGAGCATCGTCAGCCAAATGAGCGAGTAGCGCAGAAATTCCTCGGACACCGTACTCGGTGAATTCAAGACGAACCGCGTAAACACTTGCCAGCAGGCAACTAAAACCATCGCTATCATCATCGAACACGTTAAAAACGCTGTGATGCGATCCACAATATCTCTCATTGGGATTCTCTCCATTCTCTAAAAAAAATCAGGGCCTCACCGGGGCAAGGTTACTTGCTGAAAGTGAGACCCTGTTTATCAATGTTTACTCGCTATAGCTTTGGAAGTCTTCAAAGTAACGTTTGTTGTCTTCGTTTTCTGCCTGGTATGTCTCGTGCAATGGTTCTGCTGCATCGATAAACGGCTGCTTGTCGATTTCATAGTAAGTCACGCCCATGTCTTCGCCTTCTGTAATCGCCGTATCAATGGCATCCGACCAAACTTGCTTATGGCTCTCAGAAGATTCAACTGCTGCATCTGTAATGGCTTGCTGCTGCTCTTCTGACAATCCGTCCCACATGTTTGTGCTGACAATCAGGACATCCGGTACATATTGGTGCTCTGTGTACGTATAGGCTTTTGCAACTTCACCATGTTTGTTGTTCGTCAAAGCGGTTTCATTGCTTTCCGCGCCGTCAATAACGCCTTGCTGAAGCGATGTATAAACTTCACCGAATGACATCGGCGTCGGGGCTCCACCCATTGCCTCGATCATTGAAATGGATGTCGGGCTTTCCTGCACACGAATCTTCATGCCGTTCAAATCCGCAGGTGAAGTAACTTCTTTGTCAGCTGTATAGATGCTGCGCTGTCCGCCTGTGTACCAGCCGACTGTGAAGAAGCCTTCGTCTTTTGTATTTTGGAAAATTTCCTGTACGGCTTCACTATTGTCCATAACTTGGAAGTAATGCTCTTCGCTTTGGAATACGTAAGGAAGTGAGAAGATGGAATAGTTTTTGTCAAAAGATTCTAAAGCGCTCGCACTGACCTTTGCCATATCGAGCGTCCCGGATTTCACAAGCTCGATAACGCCGCGCTCATCGCCTAATTGGCCGTTCGGGAAAAGTTCGATGTCCACGCCGCCATCTGATGCCAAATCGGATAGCTCAGTCAACGATGTATGGATCGGGTGGTCTTCAGGCTGGTTATGCGCCAATCGCAGCGATACCGATTCCGCTCCGCCTTCTGACTCGCCAGTGCTTTCCGCATTGTCGTTCCCGCAAGCTGTTAATAAGGCCAATGACATTAAACTGATAGACGCTACCGTAAATCCTTTTTTGAATTCCATCTAAAAATTCCTCCTTTTTTCTGACAAGCGCTGTACATCCAAATTATGCAGCCATTCATTTAAATCCAGCCGAACAGTTTCCATACCCGGCTGGCTGATTGCCTGCCGAACAGTTTGCCTTTTTTTGTTTATTCGAGTTCCAAAGGTAAACGCTTTCATTTCAGCTAAAAATTTATAAATAATTCAATGCGTAATATGGAAATCAATAACAACGTTGTTATTATAAATCTCATCTTAAAGGAATCCTATAAAATAATCAAGCATATTATTAGAAATTTCTTTTTGTTCGAAAAGACTGCTTGTTTGCGCTTACAAGATTTAGGTGAAATCCATTTTTCGTATTGCCTGTTTTATTCATCAAGTGATATGGTGATACAGAATATTCAAAAGAAAACCAAATTTTTAATGTATAAATGAATGGAGGACGACCATGCCCGTAACGATCAAAGACATTGCACTTATCGCCGGAGTCAGCTACTCGACGGTGTCAAAAGCACTGAACGATAGCGTATTGGTGAGGCCCGACACAAAAGAACGAATCGTCAAAATCGCAAAAGACATGGGATATGAACCAAACTACGCAGCACAGCGGCTCGTCTCGAAAGAGTCAAAAATCATCGGTTTGATTTGGCCGACACTCGAACGGATTGCTCCTACAACTCTCATGACCAAAATCAATGAAGAGATTACGAAAAGTTCCTACTTCATGATTCTTTCTGTTAATCCTCTCCAGACATCGCTCGACATGTTTAAGCGATTTCAAGTAGACGGCGCCATTATTTTCAACGAATACTTGGATGCTTCTCCCGATTCACTCCCGCTGCCTTGCTTGACCTATGGCGTCAGCAAAAACCAGCCGTTTCCCGTTATTGATGTAAATTACCGGGGAGCCATGTTCGATGCTGTGGAATATTTATATAATCTCGGACATCGGGACATTGCCTTTATCGGACATTTGAATACGGTGGACGAACGGCAAATCGAAAAATCCATGGGCTTTAAAAAAGCGATGGAACATTTCGGGATTTACGGGGAATCAAGCTTGATCGATACAAACGACCTGGACTGGTATGACGGTTATATGGCGGCAATTCAT
The DNA here is from genome assembly GCA_030147455.1 of Planococcus sp. (in: firmicutes). GTDB lineage: Bacteria > Bacillota > Bacilli > Bacillales_A > Planococcaceae > Planococcus. The sequence continues at coordinate 8,845 of JASKZU010000062.1, forward strand.
TTAATCAATTCCGATTATCGCCCGACCGCTGTCATCGGCGGGAGCTATGATCTGAGCGCTGGGCTTGTCCGCGCGCTCAGGCAGCAAAACTTTAAAATTCCGGATGATATTTCGGTGCTCAGCTA
>JASKZU010000070.1 GCA_030147455.1 Planococcus sp. (in: firmicutes)
TGCTGTTATTGAAGAAAAACAGGATATAGAAGCATTTTTAACACCAATGAAAAACGTATTGCCGAGCGTGCACAAAGCCTATAAAAAGATGGCGATCCGCAAATGGCAGGAAACCGGTTTAAAGCAACGGGTAGACCAGGAAATCCACGAGTGCTCGGTTCTTTGGGAAAAGCCGGAGCATCATGCCGCGGTCGATGCTTTTCTGGCGAAAGCGGCAAAAGGCAATTCTTAAAACTGCTGCGCAAATAAATTGGATGATGGCGATTCAGCCGGCCTGTGTAGAGAGTTGACGGAACATTATGGAAAAAATTTTTAGGAACGGTTGAAATCGCTTACAAAATTCGTATATGCTAGAGAAGGGAGAAAACTTAGGGGGTATTTCACACATGAAAAAAATCCTGATTGCCAATAGAGGCGAAATTGCGCGGCGCATTATCCGTACGTGCGACCGCCTCGGCATCGAAACAATTGCCATCCATTCTGAAGCGGATGCGGAGCTGCCTTATGTCAGCGAAGCTACAGAAGCCGCAGCCATTGGCCCAAATCCAGTGGCGCAGTCCTATCTTCAAGCGGACATCATTATTCAAGAGGCATTAAAGCGGAATGCACAAGCTATTCATCCAGGATACGGGCTGCTTTCAGAGAATGCAGAGTTTGCACGCAAAGTCCAACAAGCCGGACTTGTCTTTATCGGTCCCAGTCCTGAAATCATCGAAACGATGGGAGACAAGCTGGGCGCCAGGCGTACAATGATGGATGCCGGCGTGCCTGTCGTTCCAGGAACCGAAGGCGGTGTGGTGGACGTGGCTGCTGCCATTTCAGAAGCGGAAAAGATTGGGTATCCGCTTATGCTGAAGGCTAGTGCGGGAGGCGGCGGCATCGGAATGGTGTTATGTGAAAATGAGCAAGCGCTCACTCAGCAATTCGAATCAGTAAAAAATCGTGCAAAAGCTTATTTCGGAGATGATGTGGTGTATTTGGAGAAGTTTATCCCTAATGCACGACATATAGAAGTGCAGATCTTCGGAGATGAACAAGGAAACGTCGTTCATTTGTTCGAACGCAATTGCTCTGTCCAGCGGCGCAACCAGAAAGTCATCGAAGAATCTCCTTCACCGGACTTGCCGGAAGCGGCCCGCCAAAAACTATGTGACGCAGCTGTACAGGCAGGCCATGCCGTCGGTTATACAAACGCGGGCACTGTCGAGTTCATTGTAGACGAAAATAACGATTTCTATTTTCTCGAAATGAACACACGCCTTCAAGTGGAACATCCAATTACAGAACAAGTGACGGGCGTGGATTTGGTGGAATGGCAATTAAATGTAGCAAAAGGCGAAGCACTGCCGGAGCAGTCTGCCATTGCGACAAAAGGCCATTCGATCGAGTACCGCATTTATGCAGAAGACCCGAAGACATTTTTTCCATCCCCTGGCACACTGTCGGATTTGGTATGGGGACCAGGCGCCCGCATTGAAACTGGCTACGAAGAAGGCAATAAAGTCACGCCTTTTTACGATCCGATGATTGCAAAAGTTATCCTGACAGCTGATACGCGCGAACAGGCGCTGGAAAAATCAAGGGAATTTTTTAATGGAACGGCAATTCAAGGGGTCAAAACCAATTTGCCGCTTTTCAATGAATTTATCGAATCCCATCCGTTTATTGACGGGAACTACGCAACCGCTGTTCTTGCGGAATGGCTCAAGCAGAAAAAGGAGGAAAAAACAGTATGAAACAACTTACAGCATCTATGGCCGGAACGGTCCTGAACATTGCAGTCAATGAAGGGGATTCGGTATCGGCAGGCCAAACAATCCTGACGCTGGAATCCATGAAAATGGAGATTCCAGTTGAAGCGGAATTTACAGGACAAGTGGAAAAAGTGGAAGTAGAAGTAGGCAGCTTTGTCAACGAAGGAGATCTACTCGTAACACTTGGCGAATAAGGCAGTCGAATTCAAAGGGGTGGAAGAAATGACAAAGACGACAGAAACGACAGGCTACAACAGCCGGCTGGAAGAAAAGCTCTCAAAAATCTTCTCGGGCGGGCTTCCGAAATACCACGAAAAGATGAAAGAAAGCAACAAGCTATTTGTGAGAGACCGGCTGAACCTGTTATTTGACGAAGGGGATTATATTGAAGACGGCCGCTTTGCCAATGTTGAAGCGGAAGGATTGCCGGCTGACGGGGTGGTCACGGCAATCGGAAAAGTGAACGGGGAAACGGTTTGCGTTATGGCGAATGATTCTACAGTAAAGGCCGGTTCATGGGGATCCCGCACGGTCGAAAAAATCATCCGCATTCAGGAAACGGCTGAGAAAATGCAAGTTCCGATGCTGTACTTGGTGGATTCTGCTGGTGCCCGTATCACTGATCAATTGGACATGTTCCCGAACCGCCGCGGAGCGGGGCGCATTTTCCATAATCAAATCCGCATGTCCGGCATGGTGCCTCAAGTTTGCCTATTGTTCGGGCCATCTGCAGCAGGAGGCGCTTATATTCCGGCATTTTGCGATATCGTCATCATGGTGGAAGGCAACGCTTCCATGTACTTGGGCTCACCGCGCATGGCCGAGAAAGTGATTGGCGAAAAAGTGTCGCTTGAGGAAATGGGCGGAGCACGCATGCACTGCACCGTAAGCGGTGTCGGTGACGTACTTGTATCAAGTGAAGAAGAAGCGATTGCAGAAGCGCGGCGCTACATGGCGTTTTTCCCTTCCAACTTTGCTATAAAGCCTGAAAAAATTGAAGCAAAAGCCAAAAAAGCAGGGCGCAGTTTAGAAGACATTATTCCTGAAAACCAGAACGCGCCTTTTGATATGTACGAACTGGTTGATCAGCTGATCGACGAAGGCAGTTTTTTCGACATTAAAAAGTTGTTTGCGCCTGAACTGATTACCGGATTGGCGCGAATTGACGGCCAAGCTGTCGGCATTATCGCGAATCAGCCGAAAGTTAAAGGCGGGGTGTTGTTTGGGGATTCTGCAGACAAAGGCGCGAAGTTTATCAACCTGTGCGATGCTTTTTCTATTCCGTTGCTGTTCTTGGCCGATGTACCCGGATTCATGATCGGCACAAAAGTAGAGCGTGCCGGCATTATACGCCACGGCGCGAAATTTATTTCCGCAATGAGTGCAGCGACCGTGCCGAAGATTTCAGTAGTAGTGAGAAAAGCTTACGGCGCTGGATTGTACGCGATGGCAGGGCCGGCATTTGAACCAGATGTCTGCATTGCACTCCCGACTGCGCAAATTGCGGTAATGGGGCCGGAAGCGGCGGTAAACGCGGTGTACTCAAACAAAATCGAAGCAATCGAAGACCCGAAAGAACGGCTTGCGTATGTGCAGCAAAAACATCAAGAGTATAAAGAAGAGATTGACATTTACCGGCTTGCTTCTGAGTTGATTGTGGACGAGATTGTTGCGCCGTATGCACTCCGCGATGAATTATCCAAGCGATTGTCCATTTACGCGACAAAAGATTTGGCATTGCCGTATCGAAAACATCCGATAATTCCTGTATAATAAGTTTAGACGTGGAGTCTGCCTCATAAGGCAGGCTTCTTTTTTAGCAAACGTCCGGCAACCGGCCGGCTTTTGCTGACTATTGCTCTGACAAAGGAGGAATTTCGATGAAATTCGCAGTCATTGGCGGAAATGCCCAGGCACTTCTGCTTGCGCATCTACTAAAAAAAGATGGGGATGTTCAGCTCGTTATTACTGATCAAGCACAGGCGGAACAAATTTCCACTCAAGGGCTTGTGTGCGGACAAGAACGACAGGAAATTCCCGTTTATCCGGATTTCGAACAAGTTGATCCAGAAGCATACATTTTTATTACGGTACATTCAGAAGAGCTGCCGTCTATCTTAAAGCTGCTTAAAATCAGACGTCCAAGCAATCCGCTTGTATTTGTCCAACAGGGAATGCTGTATTTGGAAAAAGCCCGCCTGCTTGCACACCGCCAGATTACAGCAGGAACACTTGATGCAGACGCTGTGAAAATCAGTGCCAATGAAATTACATTTAACAAACGGCCGACGCTTAGCTTGGGGTTGTTAAAAGGCGAAGAGTTTCATGCAGAAGCGTTGTTTCAATTGCAGCATGTACGCGTTCACTGGCTGGACAATTTAGAAGGACAGTTGTTTGACCACTTGCTGCGGGATACGCTGATCAATCCATTGACAGCATTGATGCAAATCAAAAAAGGGAAATTAATCACTGATCCTAATGCTTATGAATTGTTCCGCAATTTATACAACGAACTATATCTGGCCTTTCCAGAAATCGAAACGCTTCAACCGATCGAACATGTGGCGGCTTATTGCGCCTCCAGGCCCAATGAAGTGTCTTCTATGCTCGCTGACCGAACAGCGGGGGATTCAATGGATGTGGATGGGTTAATGCTCTATGTTCTGCAAACATCCAAACTTGATTTGCCTTTGTTCAAAGCGTTTTACCATCTATTGAAAACGGTGGAGGCTAACTGATGAACTGGCTGCACATTACAGGGAACATCCTGCTTTACTTGCCATTTATTTTGTTTTTATTTATCTATGCACTGACCCATAAAGCAAAAAAACGCAAAGCGCTTGGCATTGCGGCAGATATTACGGCCTTTTTGCTGTTTTTCTCGGTTCCGGCGTCTGTTGACTTATTGTTCGGCAAACAAGTGCAGCCCATCATTTTTCTGCTCACGCTATTATTCGCAATTTTCCTGCTGATCAGAGAATGGAAAACGACGAAAGAAATTGAAATCATTAAGTTTTTCCGCAAACTATGGCGTGTTTGCTTTTTGTCTTTAACGGCTATCTACGGTGTTGTTTGGCTGGTGGGGACGATTTATTTGGCTGTTCAAGCATTTCGGTAAGCGGATATTTTCTCATGTTATGCTCCTTTTGTTATAGTAGTCTGTGAATGTAAAGCGAAAAGGAGATTCAACTTCATGAAATTAGAAGAGAAATACATAACGCCTTCTTCTCAACTGATGGCTGATTATACTGGCGGGGATGCTGGCATCCTTGACTATTTTTCATACAACCCTTCGATGGAACAGGCAAGCGAACGGCTGGCGGCATTAAAAGACCATCCTGTTGACCGGGAAAAAGTAAGCAGCATAGTGGCGGGGTACATGGAGAACTTCGGACTGTCCGAATCGGCACGTATGAACTTGTCCCGTTTTGAGAACGGGGCTCCGGTCGTTGTAACAGGACAGCAAGCTGGTTTGTTGACAGGGCCGCTATATACGGTTCATAAAGCGATCTCAGTCATCCTTCTCGCGAGACAGGCATCTCAGGAACTGGATACACATGTCGTCCCGCTTTTTTGGATTGCCGGGGAAGACCATGATTTGGCGGAAATTTCACATGTCTACCGCGAAGCGGGAGGACGTGTGGAAAAGCTCAACTATCCGCATGCGAAGCTGGGGAAAAAAGCAGCTTCACAAGCCCATCTCGAACGGGAACAAGCAACTGCGTTTTTGGAAGAGTATTTTCGCAGCCTGCCGGAAACGGCCTATACAAAAGAAGTTTGTAGTTTAGTATTTGAACATCTTGAGTCAGCGGATACGTTTACTTCCTTTTTCGCCTCATTGCTGAACCATTTTTTCCGGGAAGAAGGATTGTTGTTCATCGATGCTGCAGATCAAAAATTGCGTGCTTATGAATCCGGCATCTTTTGCCGGATGATCGAAAATAATGAAGCCATCGCTGGAGCGGTGATAGCAGCAGAGCAAGAGCTTGAAACAAAAGGTTACAAGCCTGGAATCGAAGCAAAGCCGGAAGCAGCGCATTTGTTTATAACGGTTCAAGGCGAGCGCCTGTTGCTCGAACGCGAAAAAACAGGGTTTATCGTCAAGAATACAAACCTTCGCTACAGCAAACAAGAGCTGATGGAAATTGCACAAAACGAACCACACCGCCTTAGCAACAATGTGGTCACCCGCCCGCTCATGCAGGATTTGGTTTTCCCAGTTCTCGCATTTGTCGGAGGACCTGGAGAAATTGCCTATTGGGCAGCTCTTAAAGGTGCTTTCGAAGTAATGGGAATAGAGATGCCGATTGTTATGCCCCGCCTCAGCTTTAGTCTTGTGGACCGCAGAACTGCAGCTCTTCTCGAAAAACGGGATTTGACATTTGAGCAGGTGGTAATGGAACGCCAAATTCCTCTGTTGCGAAACGATCTGATCGAACATATCCGCGACCTGGAAACAGAAGCAAAAATCGATGAAATCGAATATAGCCTGCGTGAGGAATACAGTGAGCTGCAGGAGCGGTTTACAGCAGTCAGCGCCGGCCTGAAGCCATTGGTCGAAAAAAACCTCAGCCTTCATCTAAAGCAGCTGAATTTCTTGAAAAACAAGCTGCGGGATGAAATGGCGATTCAAAACAGTACGCAGTTCAACCAGCTTACCGCGATTGAAAACATGCTGCTTCCCGAGTCCGGCTGGCAAGAGCGGATCTATAGTCCTGTCCCGTTCATGAACGAATATGGCTTGGAGCTGG
>JASKZU010000108.1 GCA_030147455.1 Planococcus sp. (in: firmicutes)
TTATCGGCGGATTGTTTTCCGGCGCATTGTATACAGCTGTCACTGGTTATGTTGCTGATATCACAACCGATGAAGAACGCAATAAATACATGGGGCTTCTTGGCATGTCGATCGGGCTCGGTTTTATTTTTGGCCCGGCAATCGGCGGCCTGCTCGGGGCTGTATCCCTCTCGCTGCCGTTCACTTCGTCCGCCGTACTCGTACTCGCTTTAATGGTTTATGCTTCACTCGTTTTAAAAGAACCGGTCCGCCAAGGGCAGGCCGTCAAGCGCAAGCTGTTGCCAAAAGGAGCCAAAACGCTTTGGGAATATCGGATACGCTATTTGTTCCTATTTTCTTTTATGGTGACATTCCTCCTAGCAGGGCTAGAGTCGACATTCCAGCTTTTCCAAATCGACCAAATCGAAATCACTCCCCTGCAACTGGGCTATTTGTTTATGGCAAGTGGATTTGTAGATGCTCTTATTCAAGGCGGTGTTGTGCGCCGCATTAAAAACGGCACCGAAACCACTTGGATCATCGGTGCGCAAGTCGTTACTGCAATCGGACTCGTCTTGCTGCCATTTACCGGCAACCTGGTCTTCGCAGGAATTGCACTCAGCATTTTCACAGCAGGCAATGCCTTAGCGAGAACTGCACTCGTTTCCCTTACCTCTAAAGAAGCAGGCGGTAAATATGGCACCGCTGCTGGCATGACATATTCTATGGACAACCTTGGACGCATTACCGGCCCGCTGTTTTTCACATGGCTGCTGACTATGCAGGCCGGCGCTGTCTATTATTTATCCGCATCACTCGCGCTGTTAAGCATTTTGTTGCTGCTGTTCTTCAAAGCTTCGCAAAAATCACTGAGAAATTTGCCGGATTCGAAGACAGCCGCGTAAAAAAATCCTCCTGGAGCAATTCTCCAGGAGGATTTTTTATAGATAAACAAAGGCAACCCACGTCAAATGCAGTGCCAGGATGCCAATGTACATTGCGTTGGCGATTAAAAGAAACACCCTCCACTTCCGGGATTCGGATTGCGCAAACGGTGTAAATAAAAAAGCGGCCAAGAACGCTGACAATGCCAGTTTAATGAATAAAATCGTTAAAGGCGAAAATCGGCTCAGCAGTGGATTGGCTTCTTCGATCACGCCAGCAAGCAACCCCCACCAGGTAAAAATTCCATCGGCTAAATTTAACACAATAAGTGCCCAAATCGGCCCCCGGATCGATTTGCCCGCTTTCGCAGCCATGTGCTGCACCTCTTTTCATCCCCTCGATTTTACGGCCCAAAAAAGGCACTCAATCCACGACAGCGATTGAGTGCCCACAAGGGATAACAGGTTAATACGGTGTTCCCCCGTTAATGTGAAGCACTTGCCCAGTAACATAAGAAGAATCGTCCGATGCCAAATACACGTAGCCTGGTGCCAGCTCATCCGGCTGCCCTGGTCTTCCGAGCGGCGTGCCGGAACCAAAACCTTCCACGTCTTCTTCACCAAATGACGCCGGGATGAGCGGCGTCCAAATCGGCCCCGGCGCTACACCGTTTACGCGAATGCCTTCTTTGGCAAGCGATCCGGATAGGGCTCTTGTGAATGCCAGGATGGCTCCTTTAGTGGAAGAATAATCGATCAGGCTCGGCTCTCCTTGGAACGCCGTGATCGATGTCGTGTTGATGATCGATGCTCCCGGCTTTAAGTGGTCAAGTGCCGCTTTGGTCAGATGGAACATGCTGAATACATTCGTACGGAACGTTTTTTCCATTTGTTCCGCCGTAATGTCTCTTAGCGACTGCTGCACATGCTGCTCGGCTGCATTGTTGACAAGCACATCCAATTTTCCGAACTCGCCAATCGTCTGTTCAATGAGCTGCTGGCAAAACGCTTCATCGCCGATGTCCCCTGCAACCAACAAGCATTTGCGCCCTTCACGCTCGACCAGTTGCTTTGTTTCTTCCGCGTCTTCATGTTCATCGAGATATGAAACAACAACGTCGGCTCCTTCTTTCGCAAATGCCAATGCAACTGCACGGCCGATGCCGCTGTCGCCGCCTGTAATCAACGCCACTTTTCCAGGCAGCCGGTGAGAAGCGCCGGCTAAATTGCCGCTGAATTCAGGGCGCGGCGTCATTTCGTTTTCAAAGCCAGGCTGGCGTTCCTGATGCTGTGCGGGTACTTTTTCCACTTTGTCCTTCATCTACAATCTCCACCTTTTCCGTTTTTTAATGTCTTCTCCGCTTTTCCCGCTTCAGCTTTTCCTAAACACCGAATCCAACGGAAGCAAAAAACACCAGCCGATTCAGCTGGTGCAAATTATAGGATTGCTTTTTCGAGCGGCTTTTTAGCTAATTCAGGATAGGCTTCGCGGATAATCGACGGGCGCATATTATAAGCCGTCAGTGCAACCAGGCAAATGCTGCAGCCCCATAAAATATATTGGGCCGGAACCATATCATACAGCAGCCCGAATAATAAATAGCCAAGCGGCATCATTGCCATCGCCATTGACTCCAATATGCCGAACACGCGTCCCCTGTACTCTTCCTCTACATCTTTTTGCATCATTACCCCAATTGGCGTATTGACGAACACGTTGGTTGCCCCGAACGCCAGCATGATAACGAGCAAGTAGACGACGCTGCCCCAATAAGCCAGTTCAGCGACAAGCGGCAGCGACACTGCAGCGAGCAGCAGCGACATGACGAGTATGGCGCGCTTTGAAAATTGGAGCGGGAATTTGACTTCTTTGCGCATCGAGAAATAAACAGAAGCCACCAGCATTCCGAGCGCGATCATGCCTTCAATAAAACCAAAATGCCTGGCTTGGATTTCCAGCTGCTGAACTGCAATAAACGGCAGGCCAATCATCATGGCGGAGAAGAAAAAGTTCAGCCCGACAGCCGTCGTCACAATAACAGTAATCACCCTGTTGCTCCTAAGATAAACAACCCCTTCTTTCATGCTCTGCAAAACACCTGGCTTCACTTCCCCTGCATTCGATTCGGAACGCTCTGTATAGAGCCGGAAATTCATCGTCGCTTCCAGGAGGGCGGCAAACAAATAAGCAGCTACTTGAATCAATAGAAACACATGCATGGAAACAAACCCGAACAGCATGCCTCCGACGACTGGCCCGCCTATTGTGGCAAGTGCAAGCGCTGACTGGTTATAGCCCATTGCTTTTTGGATGCGTTCAGGATCGATCAAGTTGGCAATAGATGAGGAAAAGGTGATGCTCGTGAACATGGAGCTGACAGATAAACAGGCGGTCGCCGTGTAAATGGCCGCGAGCGACAGGCCGTGTATCATGCTATAGGCGAGCAATGTTCCGACAGCTATGGCACTGGCGGATTGCGACAGCAATACGACTGCCTTTTTCGGATAATTATCGGCAACATAACCGGCAAAAGGCGCCAGCAGTGTACGCGGCAGAATGCTGCAAATCAAATTAATCGCAAAACTTGCTGCCGATCCAGTCAGCGCCAGAACATAAAGACTGATCCCGAAAGCATAGACAGAACTGCCGAACGTCGAAATCAACTTGCTGATGGTGAAGGTGTACAGATGATACGTGGCGCGTTTGAGCTTAGCTGCTTCGTTCATGTTAACTGCCCCTTTTATTAAAGTTTAATTTAATTAAACAAAATATATCATAGAAATATTCGCTTTTCAACAAAAAGTTTAATATAATTAAACTAATCTCTAATAATCAAACAAAGCAGGTGAACGCATGACAACTTTGGGACAACGCATCAAGCTTTTAAGGAAAGAACGCGGGCTGACTCTTCAAGCATTGGCAGGCGAGGAATTGTCGAAAGGCATGCTCAGCCTTATCGAAAACAACAAGGCTAAGCCGTCGATGGAAAGCCTTGCCTATATTGCCGGGCGGTTGAACGTCGAGCAAAACGAACTGCTGGAAGAAGTGCCGACAACAGAGCTTCGCATGCTGCTCGATGAAGTAGAGGAAAAGCGCCGGCAAGCGGCAGGTTCAGACGAAGAAATCCTCGCCGGGTACGAAGCCATCGCAAAACAAATCCATCCTTATATAGATAAACTTGCTTTTCGTTATGAATCCGGACGGCTGCTGGAAATTTACAGCCGCTGCTGCTACCATACAAAATGCTATGACTGGGAACCTGCATTCGAGCGGGCCCAAGAAATATACGAACAGCTGCATTTGATCAATCATGTGGCCGACTTGTACATGTTCCGCGCGCTCATGCAATTCGGGCAGCACCGCTACGAAGAAGCCTTGTCAATGCTTCAGGAATCCCGTTCGTTTATCGAGGAACAAACAGGCAGTTTAGATCCGCTGAAGAGATTGGATTTTGATTATTACGAGTCTATCCTTTACTCAGCCACTGGCGATAAAACAAATGCACGCCGCTTGATGGAACAAGCCATCGCCTACTCTAAAGAACAGAAGGTTTTCTACCAAATCGACGCCTTGTACCGGCTGGCAAGTTTTGAAGCGATGCTGGACGGCGACATCTCCCGAAAAGACTATTACATTGAAAAACTGAAGCAGTTCGCCGACTTCTCAGAAGACAGTGAAGTTGCCGGCTTTGCCGACGTTATTGAAATTCACTACTTGAACTCGTTCGCACATGACTATGAAAAAGCAGATCAGTTGATTGAAACCATGAGATTAGAACATTCGTGGCAAAATGAATTTTATTGGATCGAAAAAGGCAAAGCGCTGTTTGGCATGAAGCGCTATAAAGAAGCGCTCGAATGTTTTGAACGCCACCAACCGACGCGTTTTATGAACCACCCTTATGATTTGTCGATGCATTACGAAAAATATGCTTATGTTGCACTGATCTATGACCATCTTGGCGACTTGAAACAAGCGACAAAACACGCCCAAAAAGCGAAAGAACTGATCGAACCGATGCCGGACCTTCCATATAAGCAATTTATTTTGGCAACATACGAAAAAATCGTCGGGGCAGAATAATTCTAGCCCATAAGAAAAGCCGGGAGAAAAATTCTCCTGGCTTTTTTATACATCTATTTTATTGAAAACCGCTTCGATTTCATATAAAGCAATGTCGAGATCCAGCGCCTCTCCTGCTGCAAGCTTGGCAAGCTGCATGCCGAGATCAGGGCCGGCCGTAAGCCCTGACGAGCCGAGTGCATTGGCAGCGAACAATTGCTGCTGCCCCGGCACGCGTCCGATAAACGGTAAGGCGCTGAGTGTAGACGGGCGGAATCCGGTAGCAGCACCGGTAAATTCTGCTGCCGATAAGCCGGGCGCTACATCCAAGGTCTTCTCCAAAATATGAAAGATGCCGCCCGCTGTCAGCTTTTCATCAAAACCGGCATCATTTTCGTGGGTTGCGCCTGCTACAATGCGGCCGTCTTCAAACGGGACGATATACTGGCCAAACGGCACCATAGCGACCGGCCAATCCCCCGTTTTTGCGTCGCCTGACTGCAAATGCAAGATCTGTGCTTTTTGCGGAACGACTTTCAGCTCGAGCCCAAGCGGCTTGAATAATTCTGCAGCCCAGGCGCCTCCCGCCGAGACGACAGCGTCTGCCATCCAGTCTTTGCCGTCTGCGTTTGCGCCGATTGCCTGCCCGTTTTCGATAATAAGCGCCGCATCTCCGGATACAACAGTAGCACCAAGCCTTTTGGCAGAACGAACAAGCGCATCACGCACCGCCTTGCCGTCTACCCGTGCAGCCCCGCTCACGTAAAGCGATCCGTAGCGGTCGCCGGCATAAGGAAAACGCGCTTTTGTCTGTTCTGCCGTGAGCCGTTCGATCGTTCCCATTTCCGGTGCATTCTCGTATCTTTCAAGCGCTTTTTGTTCCATCTTATCGAGCTTCGACTCTTCGTGAATGCTGACAATTCCCACTTGTTTATAGCCGGTTTCCTGCTCCCCTAGCGCTTCCAGCTCCCGTATCAGCACCGGGTAATAGGCCGCGCCGCTAGAAGCAAGCTGGTACCACGCCTGGTTGCGCCGCTGGGAAATCCACGGGCACACAATACCGGCAGCAGCCCCGGTCGCCTGCCCCCGGTCTGAACGGTCGATCAACGTCACCTGGTTCCCTGTTTTAGCTGCATAATAAGCTGTAGCGGCCCCGACGATGCCCGAGCCGATAATAACCATTGATTTCATCTTTGCACCTGACTTTCTTCGCTTTCTTTGTTTTATTTTACCGAAGCGCAGCACCATACTCAAACCTCATTGAAATTCTGCCGGCCCTGATTGGAAATCAGGATTTCGGGTAAAGCATACAATAGAAGAATATACAGCGAACCAATAGAAGGAGGAATCATCTTTATGGAACGAAGCCCAGAAACCGATGCATTTATGCCGTTAACTTCTATCCGCAGCGGATCAGGTATGGAAATTTCGCCTGATGCCTATTGCTACACCACCCAAATCTCCAATGTGTTTATCGTCGGCAACCCAAGCCTCAGCCCTCGCTGGGTATTGATTGATGCCGGAATGCCCGGATCTGCAGATAAAATCCTGAAAGTAGCTGAAAATCGCTTTGGGCCGGATCATCAATTGCAATCAATTTTACTGACACATGGACATTTTGACCATGTCGGTGCATTGATTGATATTCTTGAGAAGCACCCTGTGCCGGTCTACGCCCATAAAGAAGAATTTCCTTATCTGACAGGACAGGAAAATTATCCAGAGCCTGATTCGAGTGTAGAAGGCGGATGGGTCGCCAAGCTATCGAAAACGTTTCCTGTAGAGGCAATCGATATTTCCGAACATCTAGTAGAACTGCCTGCAGACGGCAGCATCCCGGATTTGCCGAATTGGCGCTGGCTTCATACGCCGGGCCATACCAAAGGCCATGTTTCATTCTACAAAGATGTGGGACGTGTGCTGATTGCCGGTGATGCATTTGTTACTGTCAAACAAGACTCGCTCTACAAAGTCATTCGCCAGAAAAAAGAAATCCACGGCCCTCCTGTTTACTTGACGACCAATTGGCGTGCTGCCTGGGAATCTGTTTGCAAGCTGGTGGATTTAGAGCCGTCGATGGCAGCCACCGGCCACGGCAAGCCAATGAAAGGCCCCGCACTCGCTAAAGGTTTGGTTGACCTTGCCAAAAACTTCCCGGATACCGCCGTCCCCTCTCACGGTAAATTTGTCCATACAAAGTGATGCTTTTCAAGGGCGCCTGTAAAGGTGCTCTTTTATCTGCTTTTTATTTTTCTAAAAAAAGTATTGAAAGTTTTCTGAAATCGCGTTTAACAATTATTGGAACTGGGTATACAAATAACGTACTCCCTATTTCTTTTTGGGAGGAAATAATGAACGGAGTTGAAACACGATGAGCAAACAAGTGCTTTTTGTATCGGATCACGGCGATCCATTGGCAAAGCTCGGCGGGAAACAAGCCGGCGGCCAGAATAATTACGTTAAACAACTGGCACTCGCTCTTGAAGAACGAGGCTGGCAAGTAGATGTGGTGACCCATTGGTGCGACGCCAATGCCCCGCAAATTGAAAATTTCGGCAAACATTGCCGCGTTGTCCGCATCGAAGCGGGCTATAAAGGCTTTGTTTCTAAAAATGAAATGTATACGATGCTTCCTGCTTTTTATGCAGAAATGAAAGAATTATTGCCGCTAGCCTCATATGACATCGTCCATACCCACTACTGGCTTTCTGGATTGATCGGCAAAAAGCTGAAAGAAGAATTCGGCCTTCCCTATATCCATACGTCCCACTCTCTTGGCTGGGCCAAAGAAGAAGCGACTGGCACACATGATGCAAGACGCGAGAAAGCAGAAGAAACTGTGCTCGCACACAGCAACCACATATTGGCGACAACCAATACAGAAAAACAAGTAATCAAAGAAAATGTTGCTGCCTCTTCTCCCATATCGGTTATCCCCATCGGAGTCGACGAGGCGTTCCGCGTCCGCGGCAGCCGCATCCATATACGCAAAAAATTCGGCTATCAGGATCCCCTCTTTGTATTTGCCGGACGCTTGGAAACGACCAAAGGCATCTTCACATTGCTCGAAGCTTTCAAGCTGCTCGTCGAAAAAAGCCGAGGCCGCTATACGCCTGAGCTTGTCATCGCAGGCGGTGAACCTGATGCGATTGATGAAACGACCAACTTGCCGAAAGATCCGGAACTGCGCCAGGCCGTTGCCGGCATCGAAGATTACGTTCGTTTTGTCGGACCGAAAAACCAAGAACAGCTGGCGCTTCTGTTCAATTCAGCCACAGCTACGATTGTGCCGAGCTTCTATGAATCCTTCGGCATGGTAGCTGCAGAAGCACAAGCCTGCGGCAGCCCAGTCATCGCTTCTAAAGTCGGCGGACTGAAAAACGTTGTGGAAGACGGTGTCAGCGGCTTGCTTGTCGAACCGAAAAACGAAATAGATTTGGCGATCGCCATGGAAGTGCTCT
>JASKZU010000127.1 GCA_030147455.1 Planococcus sp. (in: firmicutes)
GCAATCAAGATGAAGATCCAGGCAAGCGGCACGCCGAAGAGCATCCATTGCGCAAAGGTGATTTCGATGCCGTAGATCTCATTGACCGCACCGGCAAGCAGCGTATTGGGCGGCGTCCCGATCAATGTTGCGATTCCGCCAAGAGAGGCAGAGTATGCAATGCCGAGCATTAGAGCTTTGCCGAATCCGAAATTGTCAGGCGATGTATCGATAGAATCATCGTCTTTAAGCGCTTCGGACACTTGATAAATGATGGCCAAGCCAATCGGCACCATCATCATCGCAGTTGCAGTATTGGAAATCCACATTGATAAAAAGCCTGTTGCGATCATAAAACCTAGAATGATGCGTTCGGTATTCGTGCCAATTACTGAAATAATCGTCAATGCAATACGCTTGTGGAGATTCCACTTTTCCATTGTCAACGCGATCATAAAGCCGCCCATGAAAAGGAAAATTGTATCATTGCCATAAGCAGAAGTGGTTGCCCCGATTTCTAATCCGTTTGAAAGCGGAAACAAAATAATCGGTAAAAGAGATGTCGCAGGAATCGGAATGGCTTCTGTAATCCACCATGTGGCGATCCACAGTGTGCTCGCCAAAATAGCTTTTGCTTCCGGAGGCAACCCATCCGGATTCACAAAAAGCATCGTAAGGACAAATAGTAAAGGCCCCATTACGAGGCCAATCAATTGCGGCGTGTTATAGCTTTTATTTTTATTTCGTTCATCGTATGTACCCGCGTCTTCTGCACGGTCGCGGTTATCAGGTCTTGTCACTGTTCCAGGCTTCGCAAAAAAGCGCAGCATATCTTTTGCCTGGTGATGCTTTTCCCACATCCAATTCCATGTTGCCATGATCATAGGCCTTCCTCCATTCTAAAAAATATGAATTATTAAATTATTCTTCCGCCTTAAGTGTAGCTTGTTTTATTTTCCATAACAAGCGATAAAAGGACAAAGTTTCCTTCTAACATCGTATGAATGCAAACGGATACACATTTGACTCGCTGTTCTTCCATTTTTCCGAACCGATTTCTTTAATATTTCGAGCAATAAAAAAACCACTGGAAGCGATCCAGTGGTTTTTCAAGCTGCTTAGTTTTTCTCGGATTCGCCGATCGGGTTTTGTTCGTCGCCGACTCCTGTATTGCTGTGGGCGCCTTGTTTGCTCATTTTCTCGCCGTCCTCGCGCGACTCCTGGCCGATTCCTTCAAACTCTTCACGTTTTCTGCGGTCGCCGCCTTTGGAAGCATTAGCATCTTTGGAAAAATCTTCTCTCGCCATGTCTATTCCTCCTTTTGGATTGCTTTCTCTACCTATTCCCTCAGCAGTCCGATCAAAACGCTTTATATGGAAACAAACGCAGCATAGCCAAAGTAAACCGAAAGGACAGATAAAGCAGCAAATACTAAATGCTCGAAGAAGCTTCCCGTTGTAGTTGTAAGGGGCAAGCGGACGTTCAGCGAGAATGGGAACAATAGTTTGACGCCCCGTTTTGTGGCCATGTCGAGCAGTATATGGCTAATCATGCCAACCAGGATGCCGGCTGTTAATGCTTCGTTCGGCAAAATCGCCTGGAACAGCAGATTTGCCAGAAACAAAAACAATAAGCTGTGGGTAAAAGTCCGATGGCCGAAAAGCGTACTGATTATTTTAGAAAGAAACGGCAGTGCCCTGCCGATCTTGCTGGATCCATGGCAGATATCCGGAATCAAAGCCCCTGCCACTCCGCCGATCAAAAGAATTGCGGGTTCGTAATGTGTAATTTGCGCAAATGCAAGACTTGCTGCGATGCCGCCCGTGATGTGTGTTTTTCCTGTCATGTACTGTTTGCGCTCCTTTTATAGTGTTGATCAGCTGAGCCGATCTAATCGCTTTAATGTCTATTATAGCGCGTTTCGGGTATGCTGAAGACATGGAAATCAGTCTAAAGGAGTCGTTATTATGGGAATTCACCGCTTTTTCACCTCATTAAATGATCTAGAGCGGATCATTCGCGCACCGGGAAGGTTCAAGTTTGAAGAACACAACGTGGCTGCGCATTCTTGGAAAGTCAGTCAATATGCTATGTTTTTCGCGACAATCGAAGAACGGGCAGGACGCACGATCGACTGGAAATCCCTCTATGAAAGGACCATCAACCATGACTTTGCGGAAGTGTTTATCGGGGATATCAAAACCCCTGTAAAATACGCGTCTCCGGAGCTTAAAGAAATGATTGCCAAAGTAGAAGACGGCATGATGGAAAAGTTTATTTTAAAGGAAATTCCTGAAGAGTTCCAGGAAGTCTTTTTCGAACGAATGAAAGAAGGAAAAGACGAGTCCACTGAAGGGCGCCTGCTCGAATTCGCCGATAAGCTGGACCAGTTTTATGAAGCGTTTGCCGAGCTGAAACGCGGCAATACCGATAAGGAATTTTTGAAGATGTATCGCATTGCATTGAGCAAAATCCTGGATTTGCCGCTGACGGCAAGCGTCGCTTATTTCCGTGACATCATGCTTGACGACGTCATGACAGAAGATACAGCGATCGATGTCCGAAAAATCACAAAGCGCGTCCTCGAAACACATTAACTGGAGTTGTTCCGCATTGTGCGGCAAACTATGATAAATTAAAAGAAACTATTTCGGAGGTGAATCCCTTATTTAAGGGAATTTATTGGACCCCATACTTTTATTGAATTTGGCTCTTCTGGCTCTTCTTATCGCATTAACTGCATTTTTCGTCGGCACTGAATTTGCTGTCGTTAAAGTGCGCATGTCCCGCATTGAACAATTGATTGAAGAAGGCGATAAAAGAGCGCGGCTCGTGAAAAAAATCGTCGGCGACCTCGACTATTATTTGTCTGCCTGCCAGCTCGGCATTACCGTGACGGCTCTCGGGCTCGGGTGGCTGGGTGAACCGACTGTCGAACGCTTGATGCACCCATTATTTGACTGGCTTGGGCTGCCTTCAGCCTTGTCGACCATCGTCTCTTTTGCGTTTGCTTTCGCGCTTGTTACTTTTTTGCACGTCGTTATCGGCGAACTGGCTCCAAAATCACTGGCGCTTCAGTTTGCTGAACGCATGACGCTCATACTTGCGCCGGCTTTATACGTATTCGGGAAAATCATGTATCCATTTATCTTTGTTTTGAACGGATCGGCCCGTTTGCTGCTTCGCATGTTTGGTGTAGAACCGGCCGGCGAACAGCAAGCCCATTCGGAAGAAGAATTAAAGATTATCATGGCCCAGAGCTTTCAAAGCGGCGAAATCAATCAAACTGAACTTTCCTATATGCAGAACATCTTTGCATTTGATGAACGCAGCGCAAAAGACGTGATGATCCCGCGGACACAAATGGTCGCATTTTCCGATGACTTATCGACAGAGGAATTGCTCGCCGAGCTTCGTGAACACCGTTTCACACGCTATCCGATCGGCCGCGACGGAGACAAAGATGATTTACTCGGCTTTATCAATGCGAAAGAAGTACTGACACATTACGCGCTTCACAACAATGTGAACATGATGGAATTGATTCATACACTCCCTTATTTTCACGAAACCACGCCTCTTCAAATGGCACTCGTGAAAATGCAGAAAGAGCGGACACATATCGCGCTCGTCATTGACGAATACGGCGGGACGTCTGGCTTGATCACGATGGAAGACATTCTTGAGGAAATTGTCGGGGAAATTCGTGATGAATTCGATGAAGAAGAAGAAGCAGAAATTATAAAAGAACACGATAACCGATATGTGGTCAACGGCCGTGTCCTCTTAAAAGACTTAGAAGAGCGGTTTGGGCTGAAGTTTTCAGACAGTGAAGAAATCGATACAATCGCCGGCTGGATGCAGCACCAGCTCATCGAGGCGGAAACTGGGGACCAATTTGAGAAAGATGGTTATCAATGGGCCATCATTGCCATGGAAAATCACCATATCCTAAAAGTCGCTTTTGAGAAAATCGAACAAACAGAATCATTCTAACAAAACAGACCTGCCCTTGGGCAGGTCTGTTTTGTTCTCTCCAAAAATTATATTGACCAGAAAGTCTTCTTTAACTTATTATAAGAACAAACGTTCTCATTTTATAGAAAGGAGTGGAAACAATGAAAAAATCAACTCACTTAACCGTAAAGGGAAATGTTATCGACAGAGGACAACTGAAATGGGGTGCGTTGATGCTGCCGGAACATGTACGCATGCTGCGGGAATGGGAGGCAGACGATCCTTCAAACGCACGCCCTCGCCTTGGCGAAGAAGAATTTCGGCTATTGGAAGAAGAAATCGGCATTGCCTACCAGCGGCAATGCCTTGTGGAGCTCCATTATTGGAACACAAGCCATGCCCGAGTGAACGGCACTATCGCTGATATTGAAATCGAACGCCGGCTGTTGACGGTAAAAACTGAGAAAGATTTTATACAGATCGCTTTTACAGAAATATACGCCATTCGCCTTTTGGACTAATAGATTAGAGGACTTTATGGCTTGATTTCCTTTTTAAGGGTTAATTCGTGGCGAAATTGGGCATATAAGAATTAACCAAATAAAAAGAATGGAGGTTGAGTACATGAGCAAAGTGATGTCCTACGCCAAAGAACTTGGCGGAGAATTCAAGAAAGACAATGCGACGACACTTGCAGCGGCCCAAGCGTATTATTACTTATTGGCTATCGTTCCCCTACTGATTTTGCTGCTGGCGATTCTGCCATATTTGCAGATCGATCCACAGCGGGCCGTTGACTTTATCGGCACTGTATTGCCGGGTGAAGTCGCATCCACGTTTGAAGAAACAATTATCAGCGTTGTAACAACCCCGTCCGGCGGTCTTCTGACCTTCGGTATCCTGGGTACATTGTGGTCAGCTTCCAATGCAATGACCGCTTTCATGGATGCAACAAATCAAGCATACAATGTTGAAGAAACTCGTTCATTTTTCGTGAAAAAAGGAATGGCGATTGTTTTAACACTGTTCATGCTGATTGCAGTTATCGTTGCATTGATTCTCCCGATTTTTGGAGGCACCATCATTGATATCATCAAGGAGTTCCTAAGACTCCCGCAGCAGACGGAAATCATTTTCCAGATTCTACGCTGGGTAATTTCCATCGCAGTCATGAGTGTTGTGCTGGCATGTCTTTATAAATTCGCGCCGAACAAGCACTTCCCATTCAAAGAAGTTCTTCTTGGAGCTTTGATTGCCACTGTACTATGGCAGCTTGTTTCACTCGGATTCTCGTTTTACGTATCTAATTTCGGCAGCTACTCAGCAACGTATGGAAGTCTCGGTGGATTGATCGTCTTGATGCTTTGGTTCTTCCTCACTGGCCTTATCTTGGTCATCGGCGCTGAACTTAATGCGATCATTCACAGACGAAAGCATGCCAACGATGATTCTGAAGAAAGTAAATTTCAAGACGCAGAGTCTAGAGACACAGAATCCTCAATGAATAAATATTAATAAAAAAGCGTGGTTTATTTGCTTAAGCAAATAAACCACGCTTTTTTAATGGTGACATTATTGCTTGTCCACGCAGGCTTGGTTGAATCCTTCAAAAATCCTGAGAAATGCTTGGTCTTCGATGCGCGCCATATTTTCAGGATGCCATTGCAGCCCAAGTGTAAATGCATCTTCGTTGCTTTCAATTGCTTCTGGCACTTCATAAAGTGCTTTCAACCCATACAAAAAAAGCCGTACAGACAATAAAGTCTGTACAGCCTAGCCTTGCATTATTGCTGAATCAATTCCAATTCGACTGGAATCGATGCTTCTACTTGTTCGCCGTTCAAATGCTTGATGGCGGCATCCACAGCCATTTCTCCGATCAACTCCGGCTTTTGCGCAATTGTCCCTGCAAGATCGCCTGCTTCTACGGCCGCGACTGCGTCGTCAGTGGCATCAAAGCCGACGACTGTAATATCTTTGCCGGAAGCTTGAATCGCTTCTAGCGCACCAAGCGCCATTTCGTCGTTATGGGCAAATACACCTGTCACGTCAGGGTTTGCCTGAAGGATGTTCTCCATAACCGATAATCCTTCAGCACGGTTGAAGTTAGCCGTCTGTTTAGCTACCACATCCATGCTGTCCCCTGCCACGTTGTTAAAACCTTCTCCACGTTCACGGGCAGCTGAAGATCCCGGAACGCCTTCAAGTTCCGCTACTTTCGCATCGTCTCCGACAATCGACAGCAAGTACTCAGCTGCCATTTCGCCGCCTGCTACGTTATCCGATGCAATGTGGGAAACCACTTCACCGCTTGCTGCGCTGCGGTCAACAGTAATGACCGGAATGTCCGAGC
>JASKZU010000144.1 GCA_030147455.1 Planococcus sp. (in: firmicutes)
GGAATCCCTGCCTTGCCGTCTTGTTTGAGAATGCCATTTGCTGTGATACGGGCAGATTCCAGAATCGTCGGCAACCCGCTGCCAGGATGCGTTCCGCCGCCGACGAGCCAGCAATTGCTGAGTTCTTCGAATTTGTTGTGCGGGCGGAATACCATCATCTGCGACAGTTGGTGCCCAAGATTGAATGTCGCTCCGCGGTAGACGGAATAGTCTTCTTCCCAGCCGAACGGCGTCAAGGTTTTCTCGATTTCAATGTGATCGCGCAAATTCTTGAATTCCGTTTTTTCTTCGATAATATCCAATACCAAATCACGGAAGGCATCGTGTTCTTGTTCCCAGCCAATTTCGCTGAAATTGTTCGGCACTGGGGCTAATATGTAAAGCGCAGATTTGCCTTCAGGCGCCAAAGTTGGATCTGTCACGCTGGCATTTTGGATATAGATGGATGGATCTGCCGACAATATTCTCGACTTGGTCATTTCTTCTACATTCTTTTTATAGTCTTTGGAAAAAACGATTGTGTGGTGGGTCAAATCGTATTTCTTATCCAACCCTAAGTAAAGCATGAATGTAGAACATGAATATTTTTTCTTATCGAGTTTTTCAGGCGTGTATTTTTTCAGAATTCCCGGTTCCACTAAATGTGTCATGGCGTGGGCAAAATCACCATTGATGATGACCTCGTCCGCAGCTTCTCTTGTGCCGTCTTCTAAATCTACGCCTTTGACTTTCCGGCCTTCGATCCAAAGCTTTTTCACGCCTTTATTGGTATGGATGCGCCCGCCCATTTCCTCTATGGCTTTTGCCATAGAAGCAGACAATTGGTTAACGCCGCCGATCGGGTGGTAAATGCCATACGCATGCTCCATATAAGACAAAATCGTAAAGGCTCCCGGGCATTCCCAAGGCGACATTCCTAAATATTTAGACTGGAATGCAAATGCCATTTTCAACCGCTCATCTTTAAAATAACGGGACAACACATCGTATAGCGTTTTTCCGGGCTCAAGCTGCGGCAGCGCTTTGATAACTTTTGGCTGCATCATATCCGTCATCCGGTCCATTTTCGTCTGCAGAAGCGGAGACAGGGCTTCCAGCTTTTTGCCGGTTTCTTTCATAAAGCGTTCATAGCCTTCTCCGTCGCCTTTAAAGTTTTCATCGATCTGTTTTCGCATAGCCTCAGCATCGCGGGTCATGATCATATTCTGTCCTTCAAAACGCAGCTCGTACATTGGATCAAGCTCAATAGCGTCCATATAATCGTGAACGTTGCGTCCTGTGATTTCGAATAGTTCCTCTACTAAATGCATCATGCTTAAAAAAGTAGGTCCGGTATCAAAAGTAAATTCACCAAGTGTCAAAGCTGCATTGCGCCCTCCAACACGGTCTTGTTTTTCATAAATGTCGACTTGGTAGCCTTGGCTTGCTAAAAGCATTCCGGCTGCCAAACCTCCCGGCCCCGCTCCAATAATAATCATTCGTTTTTCCATTGCGTAAGCCTCCGTTTCGCCCTATAAAAGTTATACAATACCTATACAAACAGTATATACATTCCTATCAAAAAAAACGAATCATTTGACTTCTACGCTACCATGCAGTTTCAAGTACATCCTTACAGTCTACAGGTTAAACTATTCAGCGGCTTCCTGTTATATATACTAAGTGTACCATTAATAAGATTGATACGTGAATCGCTGGCGCATACAAGGCCGCCTCATATGTGCATATAAAAAAGCCGGCTGAATCAGCCGGCTTTTTCCTTATTTTAGAATTTTAATTTTTACATTTTTGCGTCCCCATTTAAGGGCTTCGCTTTGCGTTGGAATAAATACATCGATTTTGTTTCCTTTGATCGCGCCGCCTGTATCTCCTGCGACTGCATAGCCATAGCCTTCGACATATACTTTTGTTCCAAGTTTGATAACGTTAGGATCTACCGCGATTACTTTAAGGCCTGGATTCTTCTTCAAGTTGATGCCGGTTCTTGTAACCCCGGAACAGCCTTTGCAAGAAGCGGTATAAGCGGTTGCGGAAACAGTGAATTCTTTTACCACGCTTCCATTCCCGGAAGGAATAGACGGTTTAGAAACAGGTACTGGTTTTGCTGTAGATTTTTTCAATTTCAACTTTTGTTTCGGGTAAATCATATCGGATTTTAAACCGTTCCATGTTTTCAAGTTGGTAACGGATACTTTTGTTTGTTGAGAAATTTTATAAAGTGTGTCGCCGCTTTTCACGGTATAAACATCAGATGCTGCAGAAGTGGTAAGTGAAGTGCCGAGTAGCAAAAACAATGCCATGCCCAAAGCCGCCATTAATTTTTTCAAGTTCCTATCCCCTTTGCGTAATTGGTTGATTTTCTGTATGCGTTAACTGTTCAAAGCTAGTTGGTAGAATTAAAATAGCACGCCAAGGTTACAGTTGTGTGACAGAATTGGGCATTTTAGATTACAATTCAGCGTATTTTCGTGACAATAGAAGTGAATAAATAATTTTACGGTTTCTTTTCGCCTATTTCATCTATCCTACTTGGTGCTATACAAAACAAAAAGACCGCCACGAGAGGAACCTCATTAGCGGTCTTTCGCTTATTTTCGGGCTTTATGCACTTTCAGTGTTTTGCCCTTGACGGTTTTGTCTTTCATCGCCTTTAAAACAATAATGCCTTTGCCATTTAAAATGTCGATATAAGTGACGCTATCCTGGATCTTGATAATGCCGATATCTTCTGCAGTTATGCCAGGTATGCTCGTCAGCGTCCCGACAAAGTCTACAGCCCGAAGCTTTTTCTTTTTGCCGCCGTTGAAATACAGCTTCATGATGTCTT
>JASKZU010000153.1 GCA_030147455.1 Planococcus sp. (in: firmicutes)
CGATTCGAAGCAATTATTTGGATTTGAGCCAGCTGCAGGACTACTGGGGCCCGCGCCGCTTAAACCATCACACTGAAGCTACTTCCATGCTGTATGCACTGCGGGAAGGCGCGCGTGTTGTTTTGGAAGAAGGGCTGGAAGAACGTTTTGCCCGCCATCAGCTGCATGAACGCGCGATTGTGGAAGGGATAAAAGCAATGGGCCTTTCCCTGTTCAACGACGTGCCGTGGAAACTTCCGATGGTGACTTGCGTACTGATTCCTGAAGGTGTAGACGGCGAAGCAGTCCGCTCGATGCTGCTCGAACAATTTGGCATCGAAATCGCCAGCTCGTTCGGCCCGCTTCACGGGAAAATCTGGCGCATCGGCGCAATGGGCTATAGCTGCCGGAAAGAAAATGTGCTTGCTGTTCTGGCTGGTTTTGAAGCCGCATTGATCCGCAACGGGGCGAAAGTAAACAGAGGAGAAGCGCTTCAGGCTGCTTTAGATGTTTACGGAGCCGCAGCTATCCAACAAGCAACGGTGTAAGAAAAAGCCGGCCTCTTACAAAGCCGGCTTTTTCTATTGCCAGAAGTGGAAAAGAAGGTGAGCACAATACAGGAATTGAGAAAAATCACACACTGGGCAGCTGGGCTTCAATGGCTGTTCTTCCTTTTTACCAATACGGTCGTGATCCCGATTACGATCGGCAGCGCATTCGGGCTCGAGCAAGGAAAAATCACTGCACTTCTTCAACTGTCCTTTTTGTTTACGGGGCTTGCGTGCATCATTCAAGCAGTGTTCGGACATCGCCGGTCGATTATGGAAGGGCAGTCCGGCCTTTGGTGGGGCGTTATTTTGAGCATGTGCTACGTAGCCCCCGCGCAAGGAATGTCCATGTCTGTGTTGGGCGGAAGCATATCAGCCGGCATCATTTTGTCGGGGCTTTTTACCGTCGCAATAGGCCTGTCAGGAGTCGGCCCGCGCATTGCGGGCTGGTTTAATGCAGGCGTCATGGCTGTCTTTACTTTTTTATTGGCGATTCGGCTCAACACCATTTTCCTGAAAGGAATGCTTGGCATTCCTTTTGGCGCAGAAGCTGCATCTCCACAAATTGATATCCCGGTTTTTCTTCTTTCGTGCGCAATCGTATTTTTCGCGATTTGGCTAAGCGTCAGAAACAAGTCCAGCATCAGCCGTTACTCTTTGTTGATCAGCATCATCGTCGGTTGGATTGCCTATGAAATTCTTTTCTCGGCGCCACAGGAAACGATAGGGATGGACGGCGGGGCGACCATGGGCCTGTTTCTACTGGGAGATCTTTCATTTAACGCAGGTATCATCATTACAGCGGTCGTTGCCGGCATGCTTAATTTGTCTAATACGTTCGGCGCATTAAAAGGAACCGACTCGCTGTACGGCAAGCAAACAGAAACGGATCAGTACCGCCGCTCTTTTACAGTTTCCGGTATTTTTACAGCCATTTCAGGAATGTTCGGCATGGTTCCCTACGCACCGTATGTATCTTCCATCGGGTTTCTCAACCAGACACGCATTCTGGAAAAGCTGCCGTTCATTCTTGGCGGCGCCATGTTTATGGTGATGGGGATTGTTCCGGCTGTTGGACAGCTGATGGTCCATATGCCGTTAAGCGTCGGAAGCGCGGCGCTGCTCGTGGCGTATATGCGTCTGTTGCAGACGGCACTTGGCTATTTTGAACAAATCGATATGACACCGGCGAACCTCTACAGGGTAGCGGTACCACTTTTTATCGGCATAGTGTTTTTGTTTTTCCCGGCTGAGTACTTTCTTTCGTTTCCACCGGTCATCCAGCCGCTCGTCAGCAATGGGCTGCTGATTGGGATTCTTTTATCGCTCGTGATTGAAAACAGCCGATTTAAGTTCGGAAATAAAAAAATGCTCAATGCAGACAGATAAAAGAAGGAGGCTTATCAAAATGACCGATCAATGGAATGCATTTATGGATAAGAAAGCGATGCTTTCACCGACAGGAACAGGAACGCTCGATCAAACTGTTTTTGCAGTGAAAGATGTGTTTTCCATTCAAGGATATACAAGCAGTGCCGGAAACCCGGACTGGCTCCGGACGCACGGACCGGCAGAAGAAACAGCCGACGCCATTCAAAAGCTTCTGGCTCAAGGGGCAAAGCTTGCCGGTACGCTTCACACAGATGAACTGATGTATAGCTTGAACGGAGAAAATGCCCATTACGGCACACCGGTCAATCCGGCTGCACCTGACCGGATTCCAGGTGGATCTTCGAGCGGATCCGCTTCTGCCGCCGCAGCTGGCCTCGTTGATTTTTCAATCGGCACCGATACCGGCGGTTCAGTCCGCATCCCGTCTTCCTATTGCGGTTTATATGGTATTCGGCCGACACACGGAGCAGTCCGGATAAGCGGCGTGATTCCGCTGGCGGAAAGCTTTGATACGGTCGGATGGATGGCTCGCGATATGGACATGCTTTCCCGTGTTGGTGATGCCCTGTTGCCATCATCTGCAGACAGCAAACCGTTCACACGGCTGCTGATCGAAGAAGAAGCCTGGTCGCTGCCGGATGCCGATACAACCTCAGCGCTTCGCCCTTATTTGGAGGCGTCCCAAAAGCAAATAAAACAAGTGGAATTTGTTCGGGTGGCCGAAAGTGGGCTGGCTGAATGGGCAAGCGTATTCCGCACGATCCAAGCGCTGGAAATATGGGAGCAGCACGGCGAGTGGATCACGAAAGAAAATCCTTCGTTTGGTCCGGGAATTGCTGAGCGCTTTGCCTCCGCCAGCACGTTGGATAAAACACAATCCTTCGGCCAATTCCAAAGCTTTGAAGCTATTAAGCAGCGCATGAATGAATTATTGAAAGAAGATGGGCTGCTTGTGATTCCGACTGCGCCTGGGCCAGCACCATTACTTGGTGAAGCGGCAGAAGAATACCGCGCGAAAGTCATGCAGCTTACCTGCATAGCAGGCCTTGCCGGTTTGCCTCAAATCACGATGCCGCTTGCCGAAGTGAACGGGCTGCCGGTCGGTTTGTCAGTAATTGCAGGGAAAAACCAGGACAGACGGCTATTGGAATGGGCCAGCTCATTTGTCCGACGCGGGGAGGAAGCGATTTAATGAAAATGGCAACAATTTGTGAAAACGGCCGGGAAAAAGCGGTAGTGATCGGGCTAGACTATGTTTATGGTATGGATCAGGTGAATAAACTGGCGGGAAAAGAGTGGAGCGGCGAGTTGCTTCCGCTTTTGCAAAACGGCGAGTGGGACGAGCTGAAAAGCTGGTACGATAGAACCGGAAAAAACTTGCTGAACACAGAAGACGGCGTGCTGCCAGAAACTGTGTCATTTTCTCCCTTGTTCCGCCATCCGGAAAAAGTAGTCGGTGTCGGCATGAACTACATGGAAACTGCGCTGGAGTTATCAGGCAAGGCCCCTGAAGAAGAACCCGTAACGTTCATGAAGCCGAACTCCAGTTTGATCGGACCAGATAACCCAATCCATATTCCAGCCCAGTCGCCGAATGTATCAGGCGAGGCGGAACTGGCTATAGTGATCGGCAAAGCAGGCGAACAGATAAAAGAGGAAGACGTGTGGAAATATGTGGCTGGCTTTACCGGCAGCCTCGATATGACTGCTAAAGATATTCAAAATCAAAATCCGCGATTCTTGCAGCGAGCCAAAAGCTTTAATACGTTCTGCAGCTTCGGCCCTTATTTGGCCACGGCAGATGAATTGCCTGAGCTGTCCAATATTGCAGTGGAAACGGTTTTAAACGGAGTGGTCACTCATAAAAATGTCATTTCGAATATGATGTATCCGCCAGCATTCATCGTTTCTTTTTTCTCGAAAATTATGACGCTGCAACCGGGGGATATCATCTTGACGGGAACCCCAGGATCTTCGCTGATCCGCGAAGGTGACCTCATCGAGTGCCGCATAACTGGTCTGCCGCCTTTGGCTAACCCTGTGGAAAAGCGGTCCTAGGATAATCGGAAGCTGCTTCAGAAATTGCGGAGAATCCGCTTCTGAAGCAGCTTTTATCTTCATTGGCTCCACACGTGAAAGACCCTAGAAATTCATCGGATTGGATGATGTGTGCAGACAGCCGCTGATAAATCACAACTTTTCTAATGAAATCAACTAAAGATTTATATAAAATAAATTACATGATTATGCATTTATGATAATATTATTGCAGCACTCAAAGCTTAGTTGCTCTTTAAAGGCTTGTCCGTCGAACAAAATGAAAAGCAAAAAGGGGAAATATACATGACACCATTTGATTTAATCATTAACAACGGGACAGTAGTTTTCGAAAACAAAGTAGAAAAAGCGGCCATCGCATTGAAGGATGGAAAAATTGCAGCTATTGGAGAATACATCGAGGGAGAAGCGCTGCAAACAATTGATGCAGAGGGGCAATATGTTTTTCCGGGTATGATTGATGTACACGTCCATTTCAGCGATCCGGGCCGTGAATACTGGGAAGGATTTCAGACGGGATCGCAGATGATGGCAGCGGGCGGCTGCACGACGTTCTTTGACATGCCGCTCAACGGCATTCCTTCAACAATCAATAAAGAGGCGCTTTTTCAAAAAGCGGATAAAGGCAATCAATCTTCATGGACTGATTTCTCGCTTTGGGGCGGCCTTGTCCCGGGCAATGAATCCGACCTTGCCGGACTGGCGGAAGAAGGAGTCATTGGATTCAAGGCATTTCTTTCGACTACAGGCAATAAGGAATTCGAAAACGCGGACGACATTACTTTGCTGAAGGGCATGAAAATCATTGCCGGACTTGGCAAAGTGCTGGCGCTTCATTCAGAAAGCGGACCGATCACTGATTGGCTCAAAGAGCAAAAAGAACAGGCGGGGCTCGTATCAGCAGACGATTACCTGGAAACACGCCCGGTAGCGGCCGAAGCAGAAGCTGTGCAGCGCGCTTTATATTATGCGGAAGTAACCGGATGTCCGCTTCATTTCGTACATATCAGCTCTGCCGAAGCCATTGAAAAAATTGAAGCAGCAAAACAAAAAGGCATGAATGTTTCTGTGGAAACATGCCCGCATTATTTATTGTTCAACCATCAGGCTCTTCGCGACCACGGAGCAGTGGCTAAATGCGCGCCGCCGCTGCGCATGCCTGACGAGCAGAAAAAACTGATTGATTTATTGATCGGCGGAAAGTTTGATATGGTCTCATCCGATCATTCGCCCTGCACGAGCGATTTGAAAGACCCCAATGTTTACAACTTGTTTGAAGCATGGGGCGGCATCAGCGGAGGGCAGTTCTCGCTTCTTTCGATGCTGCAGTTGGCTGTTGAACATGACATTCCGCTCGAGCATATCGCCCAGTGGACAGCGCAGAATCCTGCAGAGCGATTCGGCCTTTCTTCTAAAGGACAGATCCAAGAAGGCTTTGATGCAGACCTCGTAATCGTGGATATGGATAAGCCGTTTACAGTTACCGAAGAGAACTTCCTGGCAAAAAACAAAATCAGTTTGTATATCGGGCATACATTCCCTTGCACAATCAACCAAACCATCAGCCGCGGAAATAGAGTGTATGATCATGGAACGATTCTAGGGGAGCCGGGCGGCCAGTGGGTCCAACCGGACGAGGCGATAAAAGCAGATTTAACTTATTGATTTCAAGTTCAAGCGCATCTCACGTACAGATGGATAGCAGCATTCAGCATAAGAAGGAGCTCCCTGCGAGCTTCTTCTTTTTTGTGAAAATATTTATTTATAGCAGGCTCATTTATGCATCTATTACTGGAAGATGCTGAATGATAAAGTAAGTGTATGACCACATGTTACATAAAATATAAACTTCAATAATAAAGCGATTAAAAATAACCAAAACTTTTTTATCCAAAGAGAAAGCAGGAGTAAATTGTCTATCAACCAACAAGCGATACAAGCATTGAAGGATAATGAATCTAACTTAGCATTGGATTTATTTCAAAAAGCAGCCGATATACACGGGAATGTTCGCTCGCTGA
>JASKZU010000162.1 GCA_030147455.1 Planococcus sp. (in: firmicutes)
ACGTCCCCGGCGTCACAGAAGTTTTCAACTGCCCGCCTCAAATGGGCGGCGAAGATTTTGCCTACTACTTAGAGGAAATACCGGGCACGTTCTTCTTTACCGGCGCAATGCCGGACGGCGACGTATACCCGCACCATCATCCGAAGTTCGACTTTAAAGAAGAAGCCATGCTCGTCGCTGCTAAGACACTTGGCAAAGCGGCTGTCACTTGCCACGAATAACCGTGAAACCCCCTTTTGTTCATTGCTGAACTGAAAAGGGGGTTTGTCTTTTTTCACTTTTATCCAATTCGCTATGCATAAGCTTGAGTAATATGAACGCATAGACCAAAACGAAAAAATCTTTTTCATGGGCCAAGCAGGCAAAAAACCGGAGAAAACTACTGTTTCCCCGGTTTTTTTAGCTATTCTGTTTCACCATTTTTCTTTTGGCACCAACGAGTGTGAGAACGGAAACAACCGGAACGACCAGCAAAACAACCAACGCAGTCAGTAATTTACCAATTGCCGCAAGCACAATAAATCCTGTTATTGCTTGAATCAGCTGAACACTCATAACCCATATCCATACTGCTTTTTCGCGGTTAAAGCCGCTCAGCGGAAACAACTGGTCCATCCGGAAATGCTGCGACTGATTCAACCCCTGCCATAGCTGGATACTTGAAGCAAAAGCCAGTGCCCCTGTAAATAAAGCAGCCGCTACCGGAAATGGAATAAGCCAGCCCCCGGCGAGAATAAGGAGCGTCAAACGCACCCACAGGAAAAACAATTCATTTGAGCGGATGAACGTCCGTGCCACCAGATATAGATGTGCATTGGACGGCTTGCTCTGAACAAGCCGGTAAACCGGATTAAGCCATCGGCGCTCTCTGACTTTGCCTTTTAAATGCGGAACATCGGTGAAATAATTGGCAAACTGATAAAAACGCAGCATGCGGTTTTCTTCCAGTTCGATAAAATGATCATATGGAAACGCAATCCCGGATGCCTTGCTTTCGATCCATCTGCCATAGAAAATCATGGCAAACAAGAAAATGGCAGCAACGATCAGCTGGGATTCTGTATACGACCAGACAAACCCCGCCACAGCCAAAAACCGAACCAGCCGTTCTATCCAGACTCGCTGGCCGCGCTTCGATTTGCGCCAGTAAAATTCGCTTTTGACATTCCACCATTTAATAAGCAGCACCAGCACCGGGAAGCCAATCAAATAAGATGTGGGCAATCCGTACAGCGCATTTACCAGCGGCAGCGATACAACAAAAGCAACGATCGGCAAATACAGCTGAGAGGCAAACGTCCAGCGAAGCGCCGGCTTTGTATATTCATCAAGCCGGCTTTCAAGCGGCAGCAAATAAACACTGTCTGCTTGCTTGAGCAGCGTCGTGGGCGGACTATAGGAAAGTAAAGCACCGAATATGGCCGCCATCAGCCAAGCAGCCGGAAAATCCGGCGGCACGTTCTGTACCCATTCACTATAGGCATAGCCCGCTGCGCCTAATACAAACAACATAACAACGGCAATATGGCCGGTAACAATAAACTTTAAGTAATTCTGGACTTCTATCGTGTAGCGCTTGAGCCGCTTGTCCCACACATCATGCAGGTTCTTCATGGTCGTCATCCTCAGTCATCGCAATGTAAAGGTCATCCAATGTGGCATCCGGCATGCCGAATGCTGAACGCAATTCCGGCATGGTCCCTATCGCCCGGACACGGCCGTTATGCAGCAAAATGATTCGGTCGCAATATCTTTCTGCTGTCGATAAAATATGGGTCGACATCAATACCGAGGCGCCTTTGCGTTTTTGCTCTTCCATTTGATCAAGAAGCGATTTGATGCCGAGTGGATCCAACCCGACAAACGGTTCATCGATAATGTATAAATCCGGATCTACCAGAAAAGCGCTCATAATCATTACTTTTTGGCGCATTCCTTTTGAAAAATGCGACGGAAACCATTTCAGGCGCTTTTCCATGCGAAATTCTTTCAGCAATGCGGCTGAACGCTGCTCAAATGTTTGTTGGTCAAGGCCGTAAGCCATGGCTGTCAGCTCTAAATGTTCGCGGAGCGTCAACTCCTCGTATAAGACCGGCGTTTCGGGAATATAGGAAAAAGCCGCACGGTACGCATCAATGTTTTCTTCAAATGTCCGGCCATTCAAGCGGATCGCTCCGGATTTCGGCTGCATAATGCCGATGATGTGTTTGATGGTCGTACTTTTCCCAGCACCGTTCAATCCAATCAGCCCGACCAATTCGCCTTTTCCGATTGAAAAGCTGATGTCCTGCAATACAGGCTTACGCGTATAGCCGCCCGTCAAATTTTCAACTTCCAATATCGCCACATCCAACACCTCTTTCTTCGTTTTCTATTGTACCAAAACCGCCGCATGAATTCTTTTTACAAATCTATTTATGGTAAACTGGCATCAGAACGCCACTTCCCCAACTGAAAGGATGAGACGATGAGCAACTGTATTTTTTGCAAAATCATTGCCGGAGAAATACCAAGTGTCAAAGTATATGAAGATGAGCATGTATATGCTTTTATGGACATTATGCCGTTATCCAAAGGACATACGCTGCTAATTCCTAAAACGCACCGCGAGTTTGTATATGACATGACATCGGAAGAAGCCGGCCAATTATTCAGTGCAGCCCCCAAAATTTCCGCTGCAATCAACGAAACCTTCCAGCCCGAAGGCATGAACCTGCTCAACAATAACGGAGCCAAAGCCGGCCAAAGCGTTTTCCACTTTCATCTCCACTTTATTCCGCGCTACGGAGAAGGCGACGGATTTTCTGCCAAGTGGATGACAAAAGAAAAAGAATTCACGGCCGAAAAAATCCAGGAACTTGCCGAACAAGTGAAAGCAAAGCTAGCTGCTGGCGCTTGATTTTCTGAAGGCAACACGATAAAATCAGACTATTGTTTCGCCGGCGGCCGCGAGGGCACGACCGGGAAATAACAACCAGCTTGAGTTGAGGAGAGATGAGAAATGAATACGAAAAATCTTGTGTTAATGGCGCTGCTTGTCAGCGTCGGTGCAGTCCTGTACGTAATTATTCCAGGCATTAACGGAGGCATGAAGCCTGACTTTATGCTGACCATGATGTTTATTGGCATTTTGCTGTTCCGTGATGTAAAAAGCGTCTTTTTGCTTGCTGTCACGACCGGTATTATCTCGGGGCTGTTTTCCAGCTTCCCTGGCGGATTTTTCCCGAACATCGTCGATAA
>JASKZU010000175.1 GCA_030147455.1 Planococcus sp. (in: firmicutes)
GTCGGCGTCAGCGCTTTTTCACACGACCATACCCCGTCTGGCGGCATGGACGTTATCGATCCGGAAAAAGTAAGCGAGACCGCCCCGTTTGACAAACCGGGAGTCACGCAGCTTGATGAGGACACCTACCAAATTACGATCGTAGCCATGGCATTTGGCTATAACGCGCCGGAACTGCGTGTGCCGGCCGGCAAAGAAATCGTGTTCAAAGCGACCAGCACGGACGTCGTGCACAGTTTTACAATCGATAACACAAAAGTCAACATGATGGTCGTGCCAGGCCGCATTACGACAAAATCCTATACATTCGATGAACCGGGCAGCTACTTGATCTTATGCAATGAATATTGCGGGACCGGCCACCACATGATGTATACAGAAATTGAGGTGTACTGACATGATTGCCCAAACAGACCGCAAAATTGCTTTATGGCATATCGGCGTCGCCTATGCCGCTTTTCTGATCGGTACATTGATGGGAGTGCTGCAGGTTTTTATCCGGAATGATGCACTTCAACTTCCTGCATGGCTTGATTACTACCAGGTTTTAACCGCACATGGCGTTCTGCTCGCACTTATTTATACGACCTTTTTTATATTCGCTTTCTTTATTACGGGCATGAGCAAAAGCCTCGGCAGCTTCGGCCCGAAAGTCCGTTTGTTTTCGTGGATCGGCTTATGGGTAACGTTGCTCGGGACTGTTATGGCAACCGTCCTGATTCTGGCTGGTGAAGCGTCTGTTCTTTATACCTTCTACGCTCCGATGAAAGCGAATGGCTTTTATTACGTCGGCCTCGCACTCGTCATTGTCGGCACATGGATTTCCAGTTTTGCGCTGGTCGGACACTATGTCACATGGCGCCGCCGAAACAAAGGACAGCTGAGCCCGCTGTTTGCTTTTATGACGATTACGACGATTATCTTATGGATTATTGCCTGTCTCGGTGTAGTGGCGACGGTTTTGTTTCAGTATATCCCGTGGGCGTTCGGCTGGACCGATACAATCAACGTCGAACTGAGCCGCTCGCTGTTTTGGTATTTTGGCCATCCGCTTGTTTATTTCTGGTTGCTTCCTGCTTATATCGCATGGTACACGATTGTGCCGAAACTGCTGGGGGTTAAAGTATTCAGTGACTCGCTGGCGCGCCTGTCATTCGTGTTATTTATCCTGTTTTCGATTCCAGTCGGGTTCCACCACCAACTGACAGAACCCGGCATTTCGAACTTCTGGAAGTTCCTCCAGGTCGTCCTGACATTTATGGTGATTGTGCCGTCGCTGATGACGGCGTTCTCGATGTTTGCGACTTTTGAGATCTCGGGCCGCAAAAAAGGCGGCACAGGATTGTTCGGCTGGTTCAAGAAACTGCCATGGAAAGATGTCCGCTTTACTTCTATTTTTATTGCGATGGCATTTTTTATTCCAGGCGGCGCCGGCGGAATAATCAATGCCAGCTTTCAGCTGAACGAGGTCGTGCACAATACGCTGTGGATCGTCGGCCATTTCCATATCACGGTCGGCACGCCAGTGGCAATGACATTTATGGGATTGACGTTTTGGCTGATTCCTTATTTAACAGGGCGCCGCTTTACAAAGCGGATGCAGCGCCTTGGCATTGTGCAGATCATCACGTGGTCAATCGGCATGCTGCTTATGTCGACGGCCCAGCACGTATTAGGTTTAATGGGCGCACCGCGGCGCACTGCATACAGCGGCTATAACGGACACCCGGCCGCAATGGAATGGTTTGAAGGCATTATTTCCAATCACGTCACAATGGCCATCGGCGGCTCGATTTTGTTCTTGTCTGCTATGCTGCTCATGTATATCGTCATCATGACGATGTTCCTGTCGCCGAAAGCCGAAACGCTTGAGCAAACAGTCGAGTTTCCACTGGCTGAAAGCGATATGTCCAATACGCCAAAATGGCTTGAAAATTGGTGGATTTGGATTGGTGTCGCCGCTTTCCTGATTGTCGCAGCCTATGCGATTCCGCTGTCCCATATGATTCATCACGCACCGCCTGGTTCCAAAGGATTTATTACTTGGTAGGAGTTGAGGGAAATGTTTACGATGGTGCTGGCATTAATGGCAATATTTATTGTGTTCACCGCAATGTTTGTTGAATTGTCGGTAACGGACGAAGACTAAGAAGCGGGCTGTTCCAAGTAGCTGAAAAAGCTATGGGAACAGCCTGTTTTCGGTTTGCAGGGGAAGGGCTGCGATTGTATTTAATGAGAATCTTCTATAATATTTAAAAAAGAAGTGGAGGGGAAAGCGATGAGCTGGATGGATTGGGTTTTTACAGCGGTAAGCCTCGTATGGCTTGTTGAATTTATCGTCTTCAGAAACCGGGAGACTGGGCAAGGCGATCCGGTTGAAAAAAAGACATTCATCGGAATTTTTCTGTCGCTGCTTGCGACCATCTGCGCGGCCCTCATTTTGCAGGAGTTGAAGGATGCTGGAAATATGGCAACTCTGATGAAAGCATTGGGCTTGATCCTGCTTGCGCTGGGTGTATTTTTGCGGTTCTGGGGCATCATTCATTTAAAATCGCAGTTCACGCGTCACGTAACGGTGCAAAAAGGCGACAAGATTGTCAGCAGCGGGCCTTACCGCAAATTGCGGCATCCGCTTTACACGGGGTTGTTTTTGATCGGCATCGGCATGGCGTTGTATATGACCAGCCTGATAGCCGCGATTGCTGGAGGCTTGCTGCTGGCTTTTGCCCTTATTAGGCGGATGCAGCACGAGGAGGCGATGCTCGTGGAACAATTCGGTCCGGAATACAAAGAGTGGATGAAGCACCGTGCACGCCTTATTCCTTATATTTACTGAATAAAAATAAATCTGAAAGTGCCTAAAGCCTGATTTGAGACAACCGTTTCGAATCAGGCTTTTTAGTGTATACAAAGAGTGAAGCATATTCATTTACATCTTACACGATCTATTATAAAGTAGATCGTGTAAGATATAATTCTTGGAGGGATGAAAACATGAAAACTCTATACGAAACGACAATGATCAACAGCGGCGGACGCGAAGGAACTGTTTACTCACCCGATAACATCTTCAACTTGGACGTAGCGAAACCAGTAGCACTTGGCGGACAGCCAAACACATCAACAAATCCTGAACAATTGTTTGCAGCAGGCTACAGCTCTTGCTTCAACAGCGCTTTGGATTTTATTTTGGAACGTGATAAAGTGAAAGTGAACAGCAGCGAAGTCAGTGCAACTGTTTCTTTGATTGGCGATCAAGAAGATGGCGGCGTTAAATTGGCAGTGCGCCTTGAAGTGGACATCGACGGCTTAGAAGACGGCGAAAAGCAAGAATACGTAGAAAAAGCACATGCGTATTGCCCTTATTCCAAAGCGATCAAAGATTCAGTAGACGTGGAGATTGTCGTTCGATAATCCAATAAAAAACAGGTGATGGAATGAACAAAGCAACAAAACTGGATCAGCAACTTTGTTTTGAAATCTATAAAACGTCCAGCAACTTCTCGAAGCTCTATGTCAAAACGTTAGAGCCGTTTGGTTTAACCTTTACTCAGTATCTGGTGCTTCTTGTATTATGGGAAGAAGACGGGTTGACGATGAAGCAGATCGGCGAAAAGCTGGGACTTGGCACAGGTACACTCAATCCAATCATCAACCGGCTGGTGGCGAGCGGCCGAATTGTCAAAGAACAGTCTACAGAAGACCGGCGAGCATCTCGCATCTCATTGACCGAGCAATCGCGGTCTGACGAGAATCTCATTGAACAAGCGGTTCATGGAGCCGTTCACCGCCAAATCATCAACTGCAATTTTCCTGATGTGAACGCGGTGGAGCTGATGAAAAACTTAAAAGCCTTGAATGCGTTTTTCGGCGAAATGGACTTGTAGGAATTCGAGGCAAAACGGGAGCGATAAAAATGGGGATTTACGATATTACCGTTACGAATGCAAGCGGCGAAGCCTATCAGCTGGATAAATACAAAGGCCAGCCAATGGTTATTGTGAATACCGCTACTAAATGCGGCTTGCGAGGCCAGTTTGACGGACTCGAGAAACTGTACGATGAGTACAAGGACAAAGGGCTGGTCGTCCTTGGCTTCCCGTCTGACCAGTTTGGGCAGGAAGTGAGTGATGCTGCTGATGCGGCATCGTCCTGCCGCATGACGTACGGCGTAACATTTCCGATGCACGACATCATTAAGGTCAACGGCAAACATGCGCATCCGTTGTTCCAGCATTTGACCGCTGAAACCAAAGGCTTTTTGTCCAGCGGCATCAAATGGAATTTCACAAAATTTCTTGTCGACCAAAATGGCGACGTCGTAGGACGCTTTGCTCCTAAAGATTCTCCGGATTCGATGCGTAAAGATATTCAAAAAATTATCGGCCCGTAAATACGAATCGTTCACGAAAGCGGCGGAATGTGGTAAGCTGAACGTCACGATGCAGTGAACGGGAGTGAAAGAAATGAGCAAAGCAAAAGCGAAAAGCGGCGTTGGCCGCGGAACCGGCAAAAAAGGCTGGAACCGATGGGAAAAAGGCAAAAACAAAGCGAAAAGTTACAAGCCATACACGAGCAAAAGCAACAAGCAGTCCAATGATCAAAAAGAACAGCAGCCAGAAGCTGCAACTGAATGGGTCGACGGATAAATCAAGCCGTGCAGCTTTCTTGCACGGCTTTTTTTATTTCCTGGGAAATGCAGAAGTGAGCCCACGATTTGCCATAAAAAAACACATCCTAATTTACGGGATGTGCTGGTCGATGCCAGTAGTACTATGGGCGTTCTCGGCAGAACTATTGGCGTGGTGGTGGTTTGGATTTGTGTCATGTGCTTTCCGGTCTTGAAAGCTTCCTTTTCGGTAATCGACAAACACGCCTACGGCAATCAATGCAGCAGCAATTCCTAATACATACATCGTTTTCAACCCCTTTTCTTTTTATTATATCCCAACTTTTGGATATAAACAGCTGAAGTTGGAAAATTTAAATTTCTTAAAATATATTCACAGATAGTTGAAATTATCCGGCAATTTTGGCGGCAAAATGAATGTCAAAAAACAACTATAAACAGGCTGTTTTGTAAAGCTTCGCGTCGGCTCATTAGACCCTTTTTCACTTTCTTGTGACAGAACCGAGAAACTACTTGCGATGAAATTCGAAAAGGTTTATAGTTGAGACTACAAGATTTGGTGTAGCTGATAGATTGAAACACCATATATAGTTATACCGCAACACGAGGCGCCCTCTAAGGGCTTAATAGGGAATCCGATAAATTCCGGAGCTGTCCCCGCAACTGTAAGCGCAGACGAACCATGAACACGCCACTATTCAATGGATGGGAAGGACATGGGGAGATGGACGCGCGAGCCAGGAGACCTGCCTCTGCTAGTTGACGTTTTGCTCTTCTCCGGGAATTGGGAAGGATGACAAAGGTTTGATTTGTGTGGACGGTGGCGTCTGCCTTATTGACTTGTGTTCATGCCCTCGTTTCCACACGGAGAATGGGGGCTTTTGTTTTTCAGGAGGAGGAACCATCATGAACATAGAACCACTCCCAGCCGGCATATCCCGCACGATTCAATCGCGTCTCGTCTTGCCGCCGGATACCAACCATATGGGCACTATCTTTGGCGGTACGGTGCTCGCCTATATTGATGAAATTGCAGCGATCGCTGCAATGAAACATAGCCGTCACGCTGGTGTGACCGCTTCGATCGACAACGTCAATTTTTTATCATCGGCAAAAGTCGGAGACATTCTTATTATAGAAGGAGTGGTCATCTCGACAGGCCGCACATCGATGGAAGTCTACGTAAAAGTAGAGTGCCAGCATATTGAAAGCGGTACGCGCAGTTTGACAACGACTGCCATTCTGACGATGGTGGCAGTGGATGCATCCGGCCGCCCGACCCCGGTAGCCAGTGTGGTGCCGGAAACTGAAAACGAGAAACGATTGTTTGAAAACGCACAGGAACGAAAAGAGCGTCGCATGAAAGCGAACGAATACGCGAAGGAGTTGTGTTGAAATGACAGTAGAAGCAGTAGAACGCGACAGAAAAATTCAAGACGCATTAGATAGAGTATCGATGGATGAACCGCAATGGACATTTGAAGCAGCCGGTTTATATTTGGAGAAATTGTACGAACAGGCAGCGGAAACGCGCGGCTATAGTGCTGCAAACAAATATGATGATTTCTACGGATTGGTTCATGGCTTGAGCCGTCTTGGAATTTATACGAAAGATTTGCTGAATGCTTATTCAGAAGAAGAAATCCG
This sequence comes from Planococcus sp. (in: firmicutes), assembly GCA_030147455.1. Lineage (GTDB taxonomy): Bacteria > Bacillota > Bacilli > Bacillales_A > Planococcaceae > Planococcus. The sequence goes on from JASKZU010000175.1 coordinate 6,278, forward strand.
CATGCTCGGCAACGAATTGGCCCCGGAACGCGACGGATTGTTCAATTACATAGGACTGTTTTTGCTGGCCGACCGTTATCTAGCGAAAGACTACGACGGCCGCGTATGGGAATTGCCGCAGGAACGCTTCATGATCATTGCTATGACCTTGATGCAAAAAGAATCAAAAGAGCGCCGCTTGGAACTCGTAAAAGAAGCCTACTGGGCAATGAGCAATTTGTATATGACAGTGGCTACGCCAACATTGTCAAACGCCGGCAAGAGCTTCGGGCAAATGTCATCATGCTTTATCGACACGGTCGCCGATTCACTCGACGGAATTTACCAAAACAACTGGGATGTGGCACGCCTTAGCAAAGACGGCGGCGGCCTAGGGGTCTACTACGGAAAAGTGCGTGCACTTGGCTCGGATATCCGTAAATTCAAAGGCAATTCTTCGGGCGTTATTCCGTGGATTCGCCTGCTTAATGACACGGCGGTCAGCGTCGATCAGCTTGGCCAGCGCCAAGGCGCAGTAGCGGTTTATTTGGACGTGTTCCATAAAGACATCATGAACGGCTTCCTTGATTTGAAGACAAACAACGGCGACGAGCGCCGTAAAGCACACGATATCTTTACCGGCGTTTCGATCCCGGATTTGTTTATGCAAAAGTTGCAGGAAACCGACGAAAGCGGACGCAGCATCGGCGAATGGCATACGTTCTGCCCGCACGAAGTCAAGCAGGTAATGGGCTGGAAAGACGAAGCCGGAGAACCGCTTGGCCTGGAAGATTTCTATGACGAAACCGACCGCAAATATTTCACTGAAAAATACGAGGAAGCAGTGGCGCACCCGTTGTTGCCAAGAAAAACAAGCCGTGCAATGGATGTCATGGCACGCATCATGGTTTCACAGCTCGAAACGGGCACGCCGTATATGTTCTACCGCGACGAAGTCAACCGCCGCAACCCGAACAAGCACTTGCGCGGAATCGGCAAAACGTCTATCTACTGCAGCAACTTGTGCAGCGAGATTGCACAAAATATGTCACCGACACAAATCGTCAAAGAATACAAAGATGAAGACGGCAACTTGATCACTGTTCGCAAACCGGGCGATTTCGTTGTCTGCAACTTGTCTTCAGTGAATTTGCCGCGCGCCGTGCAAGCGGACGTTTTGTCCCGCTTGATCCCGATTCAATTGCGCATGCTCGACAACGTCATCGACTTGAATACGATTTCCGTCGGCCAGGCAGAAGTAACAAACCAGAAATACCGCGCAGTCGGTCTGGGCACTTTCGGCTGGCACCATTTGCTGGCACTTCGCAGCATCCATTGGGAAACAGAAGAAGCGGTCGAATATGCCGATAAATTATACGAAGAAATTGCATGGCACACAATCCGTGCATCTGCCGAATTGGCAGAAGAAAAAGGCGCATTCAGCGAATTCGCAAATTCCGAATGGGAAACCGGCATTTTCTTCGAGCGCCGCAACTACACGGGCGAACGCTGGGACGAACTGCGCAAAAAAGTCGCCGCTTCCGGCGTCCGCAACGGCTGGATGATGGCTGTTGCCCCGAACTCTTCTACAGCAAAAATCGGCGGCTCTACAGACGGCATCGACCCGCTGTATGCTGTTGAATACGCAGAAGAGAAAAAGAACTTCCGCTTTAACGTAACGGCACCGGACTTAAATCACCGGACATATGATTACTACCGCCGCGCACGCCACGTACTGGACCAGAAATGGAGCATTCGCCAGAACGCAGCGAGACAGCGCCACATCGACCAGGCAATCAGCTTTAACTTATACGTGCCGCATACTATCCGTGCAAAAGAATTGCTGGAACTGCACTTGGAAGCATGGAACTGCGGATTGAAGACGAGCTATTACGTACGCAGCACGTCACAGGAAGAAATCGAAGCATGCGAGGCATGTGAAAGCTAAGAGAAAGGATGAAGACGATGGAGACTTTAACGAAAAAGCCGTTGATGGATCCTGAAGCACCGAACCGCTCGACAGCAATTGTCGGCGGGGCGAGCTCAGGACTGCTCAATTGGAATGACATTGCCCACCCGCACATGTATGAACTTTATCAAGCGCTGTTGGCGAATTTCTGGAAAGCCCAGGAAATCAATATGCAGGATGATATCAAAGGATGGGACGCACTATCCGAGACAGAAAAAGATGTCTTCCTCCGCATCAATACGCAGTTGGCTTCACTCGACAGCCTGCAGACGCCGACCATGAGTCAGGTAATGGACTATGTCAGCGACTCCAGCTTCAAATCAATTTTTGCGGTTATCGCACAGCAGGAAGCGGTGCACACCGAATCGTATTCGTACGTCCTTAGCTCGCTAGTGCCGCTCGATGAGCAAAACCGCCGTTTCGATGAAGCAAAAAACGATCCGCTCGTGCGCAAGCGCAATGCACGGATTTTAGAATCGTACGAGGCATTCCGCACAGAACCAAGCCTTGAGAACTTGTTAAAGCTCTCGGTCAACTCCATCAATTTGGAAGGCATTTATTTCTATGCCGGCTTTGCGTTTTTCTATCATTTGGCGCGCCAGCAGAAAATGCTGAAGACGAGCACGATGATCAGCTATATCCAGCGCGATGAAATGCAGCATGCTTACTTTGTGTCGCAATTTATCCGCATCCTGATTGCTGAAAACCCGGAGCTTGCTACTGATGAAATGACGACGTGGATCCGCGAAGAAGTAGCCCATGCGGTCGACCTTGAAAAAGAATGGGCACAGCACATTCTGGGAGACATTGAAGGCATCGATTTGGAAGAATTCGATGACTATGTGGAATACTTGGCGAACAAACGGCTGCGCCAGCTAGGGCTCGGCAACTTATATGAAGTGCGCGACAACCCGATGCCGTGGATTCGTGTATTCGGCGACGACATGATGAACAGCACCAAATCAGATTTCTTTGAACAAAAATCGCGCGCTTATACGAAAGTATCGGAGTCGAACGGCTTTGACGAACTGTAAGCCGCGCGCGGCGATCGTGTACGCTTCTGCCACTGGCCACACGAAGTGCCTTGCCGAAATGGTGGGCGCTGCGCTGGAGGAAACCGGAGTTTCGCCGGAATACTTTCGCGCACAGGAAGTCGCTGCTTCAGAACTCTTGCGTTACGACATTGTTTTAATTGGCACATATACATGGGCAAACGGCGAGATTCCAAAGCAGCTTCACCATATCTATGAAGCGCTCGAAAGCAAACAAAGCCGGGTAGTCACAGCGGTTTTCGGAACAGGAGATCGCTGCTTCGCTACGTATTGCGGAGCCGTAGACCAGTTCCGGGATATGCTGTACGCCAAAACAGTTTTGGCCGCAACGCTGAAGGTAGAGCAAATGCCTTCTAGCCAGGATCAAGCCAGGTGCCAAAAATTTGCCGACGTTGTATTGGCCAAATACGAACAGCAGGTTCCGCTGCTCGAAACAAGCCGCCTTTAAACAATTGCTTCGTTTTTCCTTCTCTTCTAAGGGTATAGAAAGAGTAACAACAAACTGAGGAGGATGAAGATGGCAAAGCGCAAATGGCTGAATGTTGGAATGGCGGCTATTCTGTCTGCCGGAATGCTTGCGGCATGTGGCGGCGAAGAAAACGAACCTGAAATGGACCAGGAAACAGATGTACTGCCAGGCAATAACGAATTGGAAGACGCCGATCCGGAAGTGGATTTGGAAGAAGAAGATGACATGGACGAGGACGACTCGGAAGATTGATCTTGTAGAGTTTCGAATAGGTCTATAGTTTTCTTTTCTCCCGGCTATCTTTCATAATGGCTAAGAACGGAAAACCATAGTATTTCCGATTGAGTGCAATAGCAAGGACATTAAAGATAGAGATGACCATTTGGTAAAATGGAACAGACGATAGTGCTGAAACCAACGCCGAAAAAGACCCATCAAGGGTTTTTTCGGTGTTTTCTTTTTCTTTTGCCTGCTTGCGGGAAGGGGAACGAAATGAAAATCGAACAAATACAAACCATCACCGGATTAGCAGAACGGATAGGGGAATTGCTGGAGGCGGAGACTGATACTACAGAGATAGAATGTCTCGTTAAAAAAAGCCGAACAATCACGATTCACTTGAGCAAGAGAAGCTTTGACTGCACACTCGAGCACGATATTTCATTTAAAAATCTAAAGCCCGACGGCACCGCGCTGAACGAAGCGGATATTTTTTTGCTGCCGGAAGAACTGTCCACTTTCATGGACATATTGCAGCACCACCCGATTGCTTTGCCGACAGAATTCGGCCAAAGCGTCGATACAAATCCGAACGTTATCTGCCTGAGTCTTACTGCGGAAGAGCCCCCGGAGCATTTTGCCGAACGGCTGGCCGCTGCGCTTCGTGCGCTTGACTAATATAAAAATCCGGAGGCCCAGCCATCCGGATTTTTTGCTGCGTTCGTTTCGGTCTCTTGCCGGATTCTGTATGCTGCTGAGATAAACGATGCGTATTCAGGACTGCCGCTTTATAATGGAACTAAGCAACATTCCATTTGAAGAGGAGTTTTTTTCGTGATTGTCATCATCGATCATTATGATTCGTTTACCTATAATCTTGTGCATTATTTTGAGCGGCTTACACAAGTGAAAGTGCTTCAAAACGATGCGGCTTCACTTGCAGATATTAACGCTTTAGCGCCTGAACTGATCGTTCTCTCGCCAGGGCCGGGCAAACCGCTGCCGGACGGTGCAGGCCGCGAAGTGCTGGAACAGCTCAGCGGGAAAGTCCCGATACTTGGCGTATGTCTTGGCCATCAAAGCATTGTGGAGTTTTACGGGGGCCGCGTCGGGAAAGGCGTGCAGCCTGTGCACGGAAAAGTGGCAGAAGTGGTCCATAGCGGACGTGGGGCTTTTTTAGGCTTGCCTTCTCCGACGCCGGTTGTACGCTATCATTCGCTAGTTGCAGATGAATCCACCCTGCCCTGCATGCTGGAAATCACCGCAAGAGCTGGTGATGGCAGCATAATGGGCGTGCGGCACCGCGAACTTCCAGTGGAAGGCATCCAGTTTCATCCTGAGTCCGTTTTGACAAGGGACGGTTTTGCGATGCTGTCGAACGTTTATCTTGGCGCAAGGCGCTGGAACGCTAGGCAAAAAGGAGGCGCTGCAAATGGATCCTTTCCTGCAGTTTGATTTTGCCGATGCGGGCGGCAATCCACAGCATTTTTCCTTCCAAAAACCGATAACGGTACTTGAAACACAGGTGCTGTCAGAAGTTGAAAATGTTCTGGAAGCGGTCGACCGCTATACGTCGCAAGGCTTTTATGCGGCGGGCTTTGTTTCTTATGAAGCGGCGCCCGCGTTTCGCCCGGAGATGAAGGTGCGGCCAGGTGTGCGCATGCCGCTCGTTTGGTTCGGCATTTTTGAAAAAAAGCAAGCTTCTCTAGACGACGAGGCAAGCTACGATGTATCGGGGTGGTCGCTCGAAGGTTCTGAGTCTGCATATGCGAAAGGGGTACAGCGCATTCGTGAAGCGATCGAAGAAGGCGATACGTACCAAGTCAACTACACCGAACGCCTGACTGCCAATTTCCAGGGCAGTGCGCCAGCCTTTTACCGTCAATTGGCGCGCAATCAGCAGGCAGACTACGGCGCTTATGTAGATACGGGACACCATCAGATTTTATCGGCATCGCCGGAATTGTTTTTTCGCATCGACGGGTCGCGGATCCGGACAAAACCAATGAAAGGAACGGCCCCGCGCGGCAAAATCAAGGAGGAAGACGATGCAAGCGTCAAAGCCCTCCTCGAATCAGAAAAAGAACGCGCCGAAAACCTGATGATTGTCGATCTGCTGCGAAACGATATAAGCCGACTTACGCTGCCCGGGACTGTCCAAGTGACAAAACTGTTCGAAGCAGAGCGTTATCCGACTGTTCATCAACTGACATCAACAATCGAGGGTGAACTGAAAAGCGGACTCGGTGTAGTGGACTGGTTTCGCGCTTTGTTTCCATGCGGTTCGATTACCGGTGCGCCAAAAATCAGCACAATGCGTTATATCGCTGAACTGGAGCAGACGCCTCGCGAAGTTTACTGTGGGGCGATCGGTTATATCACACCGGAAAAAAATGCGGTATTCAATGTGCCGATCCGCACAGTAGCGATCGATTCCGGATCTGGAGCTGCCCGCTACGGCGTCGGCGGCGGCATTACATGGGATTCGACGTCAGAAGGTGAATACCAGGAGCTGCTTTCAAAGGCGCGTGTGCTTACCGAACGGCGCCCTGAATTTTCACTGCTTGAGTCGCTCGGACTGCAGGATGGCGTATATCCTCTTTACGCGCGTCATCTTTCACGCTTGGAAGAATCAGCAGCCTATTTTGGCTTTCCGCTGAACCGCCAGAAGTTTCACCATGAACTCGAAGCAATTGCAGCGCGGCACGCAGCCGGTGATTTTAAAGTCCGTGTAACGGCCGATGCCGCCGGCTGTCTGAAAGCCGAAGCGCAGCCCGCTGCTCCTATCGAACAACCGGTAAATTGCTGGCTCGCGCAAAGTGCAGTCGACAGCGAAGACGTCTTTTTATACCATAAAACGACAAACCGCCGCATGTACGAAGAGCACCAGGCACAAGCGGCTTCAGCGTTTTCTGTTTTACTGTGGAACGAGCGGGGAGAATTGACCGAATTTACAATCGGCAACTTGGTTGTTGAGCAAAATGGCTGCTTTTATACTCCGCCGGTTTCAAGCGGGCTGCTTGCCGGCACTTACCGCCAGGAACTGCTGGAATCAGGCAGGATTCACGAGAAGGTGCTGAAAAAAGATGAACTGGATTTGTTCGATGCTATCTGGTTTATCAATGGCGTCCGCGGCTGGCTGAAAGTCGAGTTAGGCTGAACCAGCGCCGAACCAGTGCAACTTGTTCGGCCTCTTGCATGTTTTCCGCAGGCAGCGATAAAGCATGCTTGACTTATCGAAAGTACATGCTAAGATTTAAAGCAATTGCAAAAATAGCAGGCAAGTTGAATGATGAATCAGTAGGCTGATTGTGAGCAGAAAACAGAGACTGGGCGGAAGGTGCAAGCCCAGGCAGCGATCAGGCGAATTACGCCATCAGCAGTTTCAACCGTTAATTGAGTGGTTGTTCCGGATAGAAACGGAGCATCAACTAGGGTGGTAACGCGGAGAAAACCTTCGTCCCTTTTTTAGGGATGGTAGGTTTTTTTTTTGCGTTTAAATAGAGGAGGAATTAAGCGTGTTTCAGACAAAAGCAATTTTTTCACCCAGTTTTAAAGAGGCGGTTGCCGTAGTTGCAGCTGTGCTTATGATTATCAGCGCCAGTATCATCAAATTCGAATCGGTTCCCCATGTGCCGATCTTGTTATCAATTTTGCTATTGATCGGATATGGCCTGATTAAAAAGGTTTCCTACCGCGAGCTTGAACGCGGATTGGTGGAAGGGGCCGGAGCGGGAATGAATGCGGTGTTCCTGTTTTTCTTTATCGGCATCCTGATCAGCAGCTGGATGATGAGCGGTACCATTCCTACGTTGATTTACAGCGGCTTCAGCTTAGTGACGCCCGTTTTCTTCTTCGCCATTGTGTTTGTAGTGACATCGATCATCGGCATCTCAATGGGTAGTTCATTGACGACCGTGGCGACTGCAGGCGTCGCGTTTATTGGCATTGCCGGTGCACTTGACTTGTCGCTTGCCGTGACGGCAGGTGCGATTGTCTCAGGTGCGTTTTTCGGCGATAAGATGTCGCCTTTGTCGGACACGACCAACCTGTCCTCATCGATTGTGGGCGTGGATTTGTTTGAACACATCCGCAATATGGGCTGGACGACGATTCCGGCATTCGGGTTGACGTTGATTTTCTTCGCCATCATGTCGCCGTCCGTAACACTGGACAACGCTGCAGATATCGATTTCTTTAAGAACGGCTTGCTCGAGAGCGGATTGGTTCACTGGTATGCTATCCTTCCGCTGCTCGTTTTGATCGGGTTGACGATTTCCAAAAGGCCTGCCGTCATGACGCTTGCTGCAAGTTCGTTCGTTGCCGTTCTTATATCTTTATTCCATCAGACGCGGGGCGTATCCGAGATCTTCGGGGTTTTATTTGCAGGCTATAAATCATCGACCGGCATCGAAGCGATCGACGATTTGCTCTCCAGAGGCGGCATGGAAAGCATGTTTTTCACAATTGCTTTAGTACTGCTTGCACTGAGCATGGGCGGGCTGTTGTTTAAACTGGGCATCGTACAGTCCTTGCTTCAGAAGATGGAGAGTTTATTGAAAAAGGTTTCTTCTGTTATTGCAGCTTCCGCGATGACGGCGATTGGCATCAACTTGCTGATTGGCGAACAATATTTATCGATTTTGCTGACGGGCCAGGCTTTCCAGGACACGTACGAAAAAGTAGGCTTGGCAGGCAAAAACTTAAGCCGTGTTATGGAAGATGCCGGAACGGTAGTCAATCCTTTAGTGCCGTGGAGCGTATGCGGGATTTTCATTGCTGAAGTATTGGGCGTTTCGACTTTGCAGTATTTGCCGTTTGCTGTTTTTTGCTTGTTATCGCCCGTGTTAACCGTGTTATTCGGAATGAGCGGAAAAACATTAACATACATCTCAAAAACGTAACGGATAGATGTGTGCAGACCGCAAGTTCCGTACCGAAAACCGGCGTGCTACACTAAAGGCAGACTAGAAATTGCAATTGCTGAAACGGAGGCATAGAAGATGGACATGAAAACGTTTTTGACATTGGATGCAACGGCGATGGCGCAGTTGATCCGTGAAAAGCAAGTCAGCTCAAAAGAATTGCTGGAGCTGAGTTTTCGAAGAATGGATGAAGTAGAGCCGAAACTCCGCGCCTTTACCGCAACGCGCCGTGAACAGGCGCTGCGGGAAGCAGAAAGCAAGCGTGACGGAATTTTTTCAGGAGTGCCGATTGCGCTGAAGAACATTTCACAGTCTCTTGCAGGAGAAACGCTCAGTTCAGGGTCTGTATTGCTGAAAGACTCTAAAGCGGCGAATGATTCCCATTTTGTTGCACGGCTGAAAGAGTCGGGGTTGATTCCGATCGGCCACACCAATACGCCGGAATTTGGCTTGAAGAACATTTCTGAACCGATATTGTACGGACCTTCCCATAATCCGTGGAACGTCGGCCATTCGCCTGGCGGCTCGAGCGGAGGGGCGGCGGCAGTTGTCGCTTCAGGCATCGTGCCGGTCGCAGGGGCAAGTGACGGAGGCGGCTCGATCCGCATACCGGCTTCTTTTACCGGATTGTTCGGATTAAAGCCGACGCGGGGCAGAACTCCCGTCGGTCCGGGTGCAGGGCGGCAATGGCAAGGGGCTTCGATTGATTTTGCCTTGAGCCGGACAGTGCGCGACAGTGCAGCATTGCTTGACGTGCTGCAGATCATTCAGCCGGAAGCGGCGTTTCAAGCGCCGTTATTTCCTGGAAAATACAGTGAACAGCTGAATCAGGAAGCGGCGCCTTTGACCATTGCGTTTTCGGTTGAATCGCCGGTCGGCACATTGGTTTCCAAAGAAGCCGAACAGGCGGTACGGAAAACAGCGCGTTGGCTGGAAAGCCAGGGACACCATGTCGAAGAAATCACCCCCGATATCGACGGCGTTCAATTGATGCGTGAATACTACTTGATGAACAGCGGTGAAATGGCACTGCTTCGGGCCAATCTTGAAACGATGCTCGGACGTCCTTTAACAGCGGACGATATGGAAGTTGAATCATGGTTGCTTGCTACGGCGGGCCAGCAAGTATCGGCTGCCGATTATTCGGCAAGCCTTGCCGCATGGGACGCTGCGGCCGCCAAAATGGCTGCTTTCCATAAACGCTTTGATTTTTACATCACGCCGGCAACGGCCCATCCCGCACCGGAAATCGGTGAATTAAGCCACTCGAAAGAATCGCGTGAACGTTTGCTCGAAGCACTTGAACAGACAAAAGGCCAGTCAGATCAGCAGGAATTAATTTATGCCATGTTCCTGCCGAGCCTCAGCTATACGCCATTTACCCAGCTGGCCAATTTGACCGGACAGCCGGCTATGTCATTGCCGCTTCACATGACAGCTTCAAATCTGCCGATCGGCGTTCAGGTGATGGCGCAAAAAGGCGAAGAGCACCGTTTGCTTCAACTGGCTCATCAATTAGAAAAAAGTGATTTATGGGTAGGCCAGACAGGGAATCCATATTTCAGTTAACCGAAAGACGAGCCGCATTCCAGAAAACTGCATGCAAAAAGCCCGGGAAAGAATTTCTTTTCCCGGGCTTTTTTAGTTCTGCTTAAGAAGAGACAACTTGTTGGGCGCTTTCCACAGTCGTTTCCGTTGGATAGTTGCGCTCAACACGGCGAATGTCGAATCGAATCAAGATGGATAGCACAAGGGCGATGGATACGAGCCCGACGAAAATATAGAATACCGGCACATAACTGTTAGTAGCAGCGTAAACTTGTGAGACAATCAGCGGTCCAATGATGCCGCCAAGAGACCATGTCGTCAGCAAATAGCCGTGAATTGCGCCGAGCTGTTTCGTGCCGAACATATCCCCGATAAATGCTGGCAAGTTCGAGAATCCGCCGCCGTAGCAGCTGACGATCAATAAGATGAATACTTGGAAGATAATGACGTTCGTGATGCCTGGAAGCGTAGCGAATGCCACGATTTGAATGATAAAGAAAATCATGAATACGGTCGGGCGCCCGATATAATCGGAAAGCGCGGCCCAGCCGAGGCGTCCACCTCCATTAAAGATGCCCATGATTCCAACAAGCGTTGCGGCACCGGCCGCAGTCAGCCCGACCAATTCCTGGGCCATCGGAGAAGCAACTGAAATGATGACCATGCCAGCGCTGACGTTGACAAGCATCATCGCCCAAAGCATCCAGAAACGACGTGTTTTGACAGCTTGTTTGGCCGTCAATTGCGAAAGGTCTTTTTTCATGGTTTTCTTGCCGGAAGCGAGATCGGCTTCCATTCCTTTTGGCATCCAACCTTCAGGAGGCGGGGCGATATACGAAGCCCCAATGGAAATTAAGATGAAATAGCTGATACCGAGAATATAGAATGTAGTGGTTACGCCGACTATGCCAATCAAATTTGCAGCAACCGGTGCGGTAATGAGCGCGCCGGCGCCAAAGCCCATAACGGCCATGCCCGTCGCAAGGCCGCGGCGGTCAGGGAACCATTTGACAAGTGTCGAAATCGGCGCGATATATCCGACGCCAAGACCCATACCGCTCATAAAGCCATATGTCAGAAGAAACAAAGCAAGAGAATCAATCTGCGTGGCAAAGCCTGCGCCTGCCTGTCCGAGGCCGAACAAAACAGCGGCGACCATCGCTGACTTCCGTGGTCCATTTTTTTCGACAAACCCGCCGAAAAACGCAGCGGAAATTCCGCCGAGCGCCATCATGATGGTGAAGGCATATGTGATTTC
>JASKZU010000187.1 GCA_030147455.1 Planococcus sp. (in: firmicutes)
AGTAATTGTTCCGGGAAGTGCAAGTCGAGCGCGAACTCGTCTGCCGGCAAGCCGGCCACTTCCACCAACCGTTCATCCGCTGCATCAAACAAGCCGTACACAAATCCGTCCTCGTGACTCATATAGTTCATGATGCGGTCCGGGTCCCGTTCACCGGGCACCGAATTTTCGCTTCGCCAGTCGAGCTTCCAGCCGAACAATGAATCGGTGGCGGATGCGGCGCCAAAACTTTCAGAACCATGCAAAAAGAAGAACAGTGCACGGTCGTCTGCCTCGTAGACCGGTTGAATCACAAGCGATTCTTCGCCCGACTGCACAGCCTGTTCGGCGCTGTCGAAACGGTCCTGTGTTTGGACGAATGCCACGATCAGTACAGCGGCCAACACAAGGCCGATTAGTATAAGCACACGTTTTTGAATCCTATTTTTCAAAGCCATCCGCGAGTTCTCCTCTCGTTTGTCTGTTGTTTCCATTATACGGCATTGCTTACCCAATCGTGAAATTTCCAAGAGAAAAAAGACGTAACCGTCAGCCGGTTACGTCTTAGGTGGAGCCGTATCTTGTTCTTTTTCCGTTAGGAATGTAATGACAACAAACAAAGCAAATGCCAGCAATAATATAGTGCCGCCAGCGATAAAGAAAATCAAAACGAACGTATCGTTTAAATCAAATGGCTTTAAATTATACAGCCACATGCCGGATGTCAACCCGATCGCGCCGACAATAGCTAAAATGCCGTGCAGCGTAACCAGTTTTTTGTATTTCACTGTGTACAGCCGGTAGAATACGCCCCAGGCAAAAACCGAAAGCCAGCCGACCAGCAGGATATGGGCATGGATCGGACGCAGCGCGTAGTCCATCTGTCCGGCCATATGGGATCCCATGTATGTGCCGATCATACCGAAAATTGCCGAAATCTGAATCAGGCGCAAACTCCATTTTCTTTCTACAGCATTGTTCATGCAGAAACCTCCATTGAAAAGCGAAGGGCAAAAGCCGACTTCACCGTATTATCTCCATCATACCGTGAGGACCGAAACCGGAATCCGCCAGGTCGTGACAGATCAGCGACAATTTCGGCAAAGATTAGGGCAATGGTTCAACTTTCACCTCGCGTGCAGCGACTTTTTTGTGTATGCCTTTACCCAGCCGGTAAATGATCCAACCGGTCAGTGAAGCACTGATGATCAGGATTACGATGTTGGCGATGGCATTTGTCTGAAGATCTTCTGCAGTCGTCACGACAAACCAATCGAGTCCTGACAGCCAATTGGCCGGCACATACATGGCGAACGCCGCAAGCGCATTATTGAGCATGTGGAATAAAATCGGGACGAGCAAATTGCCGGTCCGCACATACAACAGCGAGGCGATAATGCCGAACAAAAATGCCCCGACAAAATCGATGTGCAGCAGGCCAAACAGCAAGCTTGAAAATAAAATGCCGCCCCACAGGGACGTTTTTGCCGCAAACCGCGTCAGGAAGACGCCGCGGAACACAAACTCTTCCACAACCGGTGCAAGAATGACAAGAATCAACAGCATGAAATACTCGTAAGCCGCGCCGCCTGGAAGTTCAACCGGGGCCAGCAGCAACTCTGCAAGAAATGGAACCGTCGAATGCAAAATCGTCAGCTGCAACCAGAACATCGCCAGTGAGAAAGCAATCGAGACGAGCACCATGCCGGCGATGGACGGAAGCCATGGCTTTACGCCTTTTGTGGTAAACACTTCATCAAATTTCCAGTCGGGGTTTTTGCTCCAGTAATAGTGAAAGAAAAAATACGGGACGACCACATAAAAAGCGAGCTGGATAGCGATTTCAGTCGTCAGGGGATCAGCGCCGATAACCGTAAAGATAATGGCTGTCGCAATGATGCCGAGTATGGTAAAGAGAATCAAATAACGTGATTTCATTTCAGCAAACATAAGCGCCCTCCTTTTCTTCTATAAGTATACGGAATAATTGCCGTTTTGTTTCACCCGATTGCAATTGCCGTATTGAAAAATTCCATTTGAGGGTAAGGGAGTAAAAAGAAGTAGAGCGGAGGGGATGGACCCGTGAGAAAAGAAAAGCTATGGATACTCGGAGCGGCCGCTATGCTTGCGGCGTGTTCTGAAGCCGAAACAGAAGCGCCAACGCCGCCCGAACCAAAACCGCAGCAAGTAGCTTCGCCGGAGCCGCGAGTCGAGAAGTTTGTGGAATTATGGGAGGCGGGAGACTTTGAAGCGCTGTATGCGGACTTTCTGACAGAACGCACCAAGCAGGCATACGGCGAAGATATTTTCATCGACTGGCAGCAGGAAATCGGCGAGCAGCTTGGGCTGTCGAACCGCGAAATCGACTGGCAAGCACAAGGCAGTGATTGGCCAAGCGATGAGCCGGCTGATTTTCCACTGGCCATCACAGCAGATAGTAGAGTCGGGGAAATCCAATTTGAAAACACATTGAGTTTTGTGTACGAGGAAGGCGAGAAAGGTGAGTGGTTTGCTGAATGGGATCCTTCGTTTATCCTGCCGAATTTGGCAAAAGGAGATCTTGTTTCCATGCAGCCTGAAACTTCAGAGCGCGGCGAAATTGTGGACCGTGACGGGCGCGTTGTGGCCGGAAATGCCGAAGCTTACGAAATCGGCGTCGTGCCGGCAAACTTCGACAGCCAGAACCAAACCGAGCGGCTTGCGGGATTGTTGGATATGTCAGCAGCAGACATCGAAAGCGAACTCGGAAAACCGTGGGTACAGCCGAATTATTATGTCCCGCTCGGCACCATTCGCCCGGACCGCGACAAATTGAACCGTC
>JASKZU010000234.1 GCA_030147455.1 Planococcus sp. (in: firmicutes)
GGAAAAAATGCTTTTGCACATGAATCAGGCATTCACCAGGACGGCATGCTGAAAAACCCGTTGACGTATGAAATTATCACTCCCGAGCTGATCGGGGATGCAGCGACCGAATTGGTTCTTGGCAAACACTCCGGCCGCCACGCTTTCCGCGACCGTGCGGTGAAGATGGGCTTTGAGCTGCCGGATGACAAACTGAACGAAGCGTTCGTCGAATTCAAAAAGCTCGCGGACCGTAAAAAACAAATCACTGAAGACGACTTGTTTGTCCTGTTGACAGATCAGCAAATCAACGACACTGAAACACCTGTCTACGAACTGGAAAGCGTACAAGTCCAATACGGAACCGCCAACATACCGACGGCAACAGCATCTGCCATTGGCCCGGATGGAACGGCGATCCACGAAGCGGCAACCGGTTCCGGATCGGTCGAAGCGATTTTCAATACGCTTGAGCGCATTGTCGATGGAAAAGTGCATATTTTGGATTACCGCGTTACATCGATCGGCAAAGGCCGTGATGCACTCGGGGAGGCCGTCATTAATATGAGCTATAACGGAGAAACCGTCACAGGGCGCGATGTAGCACAGGATGTACTCGAAGCAACAGCTAAAGCTTATTTCAATGCAGTCAACCGCCAGCTGGTGAAACAAGGAAGCCAAAAGAAAGTGCCAGCAGTGTAACGAACACACCCACAGAGGAGGAATTACTATGGAAAAAACAATCGCAGTATTGCCGGGAGACGGCATCGGACCAGAAGTAACAGAGGCGGCAGTGAAAGTACTGAAATCCATTGCGATGCGTTATGGCCACACATTCCATTGGAAATTCGCGGAAATCGGAGGTGCGGCGGTCGATAAAACCGGCAGCCCGCTCCCAAAAGAAACGGTGGCAGCATGCGCGGCGAGCGATGCCATCCTCCTCGGTGCGGTCGGCGGCCCGAAATGGGACAATAATTCGGCAGAACAACGCCCCGAAAAAGGCCTCTTGAATATCCGCAAGCATTTTGGATTGTTTGCGAATGTCCGGCCGGTCAAAGCAGTACCGGCACTTCTCGGATCTTCCCCGTTAAAAGAAGAAGTTGCGCGTGAAGTCGACATGGTGATTGTCCGCGAGCTAACAGGCGGGCTGTATTTCGGCGAACCGAAACACCACGACGAGAACACAGCGGTCGATACACTTGCTTACACACGCGAAGAAATTGAACGCATTGTCGATCAGGCGTTTGAAATGGCGCGGACGCGCCGCGGCAAACTAGCTTCTGTCGATAAAGCGAACGTTCTTGAGTCGAGCAAGCTGTGGCGCAAAGTCGTTGAACAGCGGAAAGCGGCTTATCCGGATGTGGAAGTCGAGCATATGCTGGTCGACTCGGCAGCGATGAAACTGATCACCAACCCAAGAGCATTCGACGTGATGGTGACAGAGAACATGTTTGGCGATATCCTGAGCGATGAAGCCTCAGTCATCACAGGTTCGCTCGGCATGCTGCCTTCTGCAAGCATCCGTTCTGATGGATTTGGTTTATATGAACCGGTACATGGTTCTGCGCCTGATATTGCGGGGGAAAACAAAGCCAATCCATCGGCAGCCATTTTATCGGCAGCGATGATGCTGCGCCAATCGTTTTCGATGGATTCAGAAGCATCGGCGATCGAAGACGCGGTTATGAGTGTGTTGGAAGATGGTTACTGCACAGGCGATTTGTCCGCTTGCGGCAACAAAGTCATCTCAACAGAACGCTTTGTGGAAAAAGTGATTGAAGAACTGGAACGGGAATTCGTATCGGAACACATCATGTTTTCTTACGTGTAAATGGAAGGGGTACTCGGCATGGCAAAGACAATTATTGAAAAAATCTGGGAACAGCATATTGTATTCGAAGAAGCGGGAAAACCGGATCTCCTTTACATTGACTTGCATCTTTTGCATGAAGTCACTTCGCCGCAAGCATTTGAAGGGCTGCGCTTGAACGGCCGCAAAGTGCGCCGTCCGGATCTGTGCTTTGCGACCATGGACCATAACGTTCCAACGCGAAACCGCTCGGTCATTAAAGACCCGATTTCCCGCAAGCAAATCAAAACGCTTCAGGAGAACTGCGACGAGTTTGGGGTGCCGCTTGCCGGCATCAACCATCCGGATCAAGGTATTGTTCACGTGATCGGACCGGAACTGGGCCTGACGCAGCCGGGCAAGACGATCGTCTGCGGCGACAGCCATACATCAACGCACGGCGCATTTGGCGCATTGGCATTTGGCATCGGAACGAGTGAAGTCGAGCACGTCCTGTCGACGCAAACACTGTGGCAATCCAAGCCGAAAACGATGGAAATTCGTATTGACGGCGAACTGGGCTTCGGCGTTTCCGCAAAAGACGTGATTTTGGCAGTCATTTCGAAATTCGGCGTTGATATGGGAACCGGCCATATTGTCGAATATACCGGACAAGCCATCCGCAATTTGTCGATGGAAGAGCGAATGACTATCTGCAATATGTCCATCGAAGCAGGCGCACGTGCTGGACTGGTCAGCCCGGACGAGACTACGGTCGAGTATTTGCGCGGCAGAAGAAACGTTCCGGAAGGCGAAGCGTTTGAGCGTGAAGCTGAACGCTGGCTGGCACTGGCGACCGATGAAGGGGCGAGCTATGATGTGACACATGCGATCCATGCGGACGACATCTCCCCGTTTGTAACGTGGGGTACAAACCCGTCCATGGGGTCGGGCATTGCTGAAACGGTTCCGACTGCGGGCGACTATGAAAAATCCGAGGACCGTGAAGCGTTGCAGCAGGCACTTTCGTATATGCAGCTTGAAGAAGGCATGCCGCTATCGTCCATCGCAATTCAACATGTTTTTATCGGTTCTTGCACGAATGCCCGGTTGAGTGATCTGCGGGCGGCAAGTGAAATCGTCGACGGCAAACGCGTACATCCATCGGTGACGGCGATCGTCGTTCCAGGCTCTGAAACGGTAAAACGTGCGGCAGAAGCAGAAGGACTCGATCAAGTCTTCCTGAATGCCGGCTTTGAATGGCGCGAAACAGGCTGCAGCATGTGCTTGGCCATGAATGAGGATGCAGTGCCCGCAGGAGAGCGCTGTGCATCCACATCCAACCGCAATTTTGAAGGACGCCAAGGGGCAGGGTCAATGACGCATTTGGTCAGTCCAGTCATGGCAGCAGCAGCTGCGATTGAAGGACATTTGACCGACGTCCGCAAGTATATGAAAGAACCTGTGCCCACAGCATAACGGAAGGAGCAACCGGATTTGAAACCCATCAATAGAATTTCGAGCGCCTTGACGCCGCTCGACCGCAAAAACGTCGACACCGACCAAATCATCTCAAAAGAATTCCTCAAGCGAATCGAGCGTACCGGATTCGGGAAATTTTTATTTTATCACTGGCGTTTTCATCCGGATGGCTCGCCGAATCAGGAATTCGTTTTAAACGACCCGCGTTTCGAAGGATCCGAAATTCTCGTTTCCCAGGAGAATTTCGGCTGCGGCTCATCACGCGAGCACGCGCCGTGGGCGATACAGGACTACGGGTTCAACGTTGTCATCGCCCCGAGCTATGCAGATATCTTCTATAATAACTGTGTGAAAAACGGCATCTTGCCGATTCGCTTGCAAGAAGCGGAAGTAACAGCGCTATTGGAAAAAGGCAAACAGGCGCCGTACCACCTCGATGTCAATTTAGGCGAGCAAACAGTTACAGGGGAAGACGGCGCAAACTATTCATTTGATATCGACCCGTATTGGAAGGAAATGCTGTTGAACGGCTGGGATGAAATCGCGCTCACGTTTCAATATGATGATCATATCAAAGCGTACGAAGATAAAAGGCAACAAGCTTAGCAAACCGCTTTCCTGCTCGCAATGAGCTGCAGGAAAGCGGTTTTTTATGCGGTCCGCATAGTATTGACATGAAACGGCAGATTTGTTACTTTAGTAAAGTACTTTAACGCTTTAGCAAACTAAAGGAGAAATGAACAATGAATGCAGTTATTATTGCTGTTTTAGTAATGCTCGTATTAAGCTTGCTCCGGGTCAATGTTGTTTTCGCGCTATTGATCGGCGCATTGGCTGGAGGGTTGAGCGGGGGATTGAGTTTTACCGAAACACTTGCTTCTTATACAGATGGGCTGGGTGCAGGAGCGACGATTGCACTCAGTTATGCGATGCTCGGTGGATTTGCCGTAGCCATTTCAAGAACCGGCATTCCGGAGCTGTTGGTCGGAAGCGTCCTGAAATTGGTCAACAAAGAAGGCGGCTCGCCGAGAAAGGGATTGGCAAAAGCGCTCATCGTCTTCACGCTGTTTGCCATGGCCATTTTTTCGCAAAACTTGATTCCGATTCATATTGCTTTTATCCCGCTTCTCGTTCCGCCGATCCTGCACATTCTGAATGAACTGCGCATCGATCGCCGGCTCATTGCATGTGTCTTGACGTTTGGCCTGACAGCGCCGTATATTTTATTGCCATACGGATTTGGCTTGATTTTTCACGAGATCCTGGCAAAACAAATGGCGCTCGCAGGGATGACTATCGACATGGCAGACATCCCGAAAGCGATGGCCATACCTGTTGCCGGACTTTTTGCCGGGCTCATTGTCGCTGTATTCATCTCATACCGAAAGCCCCGTGACTACCGTGAAGCGGAAGCAGCTTCTACTATAGAAGAAGCCCCGGCACGAAAAGCTTCGGTAAAAGATGTGATCGTCACGATCCTTGCTTTGTTTGCGGCGCTTTATGCGCAGATCGAAAGCGGTTCGATGATCATCGGCGCGCTTGCCGGAATCATGGTGCTGTACATCTTTGGTGCAACGAAATGGAGAGAGGCGGACGATGTCCTGACAGCAGGCATGCGCATGATGGCATTTATCGGATTTGTCATGATCTCCGCCAATGGGTTTGCCTCTGTTATTCAAGCGACCGGAGCGATCGATACGCTCGTTGAGAACGCAGCCGGCATATTCGGCGACCAAAAAGGCTTGGCGGCCCTTACGATGCTCATTGTCGGATTGTTTGTCACGATGGGCATCGGTTCATCGTTTTCGACTATTCCGATCATCGCCGCCATCTTCGTGCCGCTGAGTGTGCAGTTCGGCTTTTCGCCGATTGCGATCATTGCATTGATCGGAACGGCGGGGGCGCTTGGCGATGCCGGTTCTCCTGCGTCTGATTCGACACTCGGTCCGACTGCCGGACTCAACGTGGACGGACAGCACAACCACATCTGGGATACGGTCGTTCCAACGTTCCTTCATTACAACATACCGCTTGTTCTATTCGGTTGGTGTGCGGTTATGCTGCTCGGTTAAGAGCGAAAGATTTCGACTATTACCGTATCGGTTGAAAGTAAAAAGAATCCTGCTATACTAGTAAAAGTGAGTAAAAAAGAATTTCGCGCAAAGTCTTGCGCAATTCTTTTTTATTTTGTATAATGGTGAATGTTGGTCTTTGACTGCGAAGAAGCGAGAGGTTACCGACACACCCGGCCGCTTTGCCATGGCGAGTGAGCGGAAAATTTTCGTGGAGAAGTCTATCCCAAAAATAGGCGAAAAGGGAGGGAAAATAATGGCAAAACAGAAAATCCGTATCCGTTTGAAAGCATATGATCACAGAATCCTTGATCAGTCTGCTGAAAAGATTGTAGAAACTGCTAAACGTTCAGGTGCTAGCGTATCAGGTCCGATACCGTTGCCAACTGAGAAATCCGTTTACACAATCTTGCGTGCAGTGCACAAATACAAAGATTCACGTGAGCAATTCGAAATGCGCACACATAAACGTCTGATCGATATCGTTAACCCGACACCACAGACTGTTGACGCGCTAATGAAACTGGATCTACCATCCGGCGTTGATATTGAAATCAAACTATAATTGGTAAACGTAAAATAGAAAATATAAAAATTTGCAGGAGGTGTGACGACATGACCAAAGGAATCTTAGGTAGAAAAATCGGTATGACGCAAGTTTTTGCTGAGAACGGTGATTT
>JASKZU010000235.1 GCA_030147455.1 Planococcus sp. (in: firmicutes)
AGAGCATCTGACTTTTAATCAGAGGGTCGAAGGTTCGAATCCTTCATGGCTCATTTCATTTTGCGCATTTTTCGCGCGGGGCCTTAGCTCAGCTGGGAGAGCGCGACGCTGGCAGCGTCGAGGTCAGGGGTTCGAGCCCCCTAGGCTCCATTGTTCCATGTGCAATCCATGTGTAAAAACTCCGTATCCATTTTAATGGGTACGGAGTTTTTTTAGCTTCCAATATATTCGGACTGTGGCCGGAAAATAACATTGTCTTGCTGCTGTTCCATTGCGTGTGCGGTCCAACCGACCATTCGCGCGATGCTAAAGGTAGGCGTAAACAAATCCGATGACATTTGAATAGAACGCATGATGGCTGCTGCATAGAATTCGACATTCGTGTAGAGAGCTCTTCCCGGTTTTTGTTCATTCAGCAACCGGATAATTTCGGCCTCTGCCTGTACGGCAAGATTGAACCAACTATCTTCTCCCTGCAATTGCTGGCATTTCTCGCGCAGCAAAAGCGCGCGTGGATCTTCTGTACGGTAGACGCGATGGCCAAACCCCATAATTCTCTCTCCCCGTTCAAGCTTGTTCAATACAACCGGTTCGATTCGCTCTGGAGTGATGATTTCTTCAAGCAATTCGAGTACGCCGGATGGAGCTCCGCCGTGCAAAGGGCCTTTCATTGTTCCGAGTGCTGAGACAATAGCAGATGTTAAGTCGGATTCTGTAGAAATGGTTACACGTGCAGCAAATGTGGAAGCATTCATACCGTGCTCCATTGTAACGTTCAAATAAGTTTCCAAAGCTGCAACTTGTGCGTAGGTTGGTTCGGTGCCGTTGATCATCCACAAATAGTTTGCTGTGTGGCCAAGGTCTCGGTGCGGCGGGACAAATGCTTCGTTTTTTGATTGCCGATACAACAAGGCAGTTATGACAGGAAGGGCGGCAGTGAGCGCAATCGCTTGCTCCTGGACCGGCAATGCCCGGTACGTTGAATCTTGATAGGCTGAAACCAAGGTTCTCATGTGGTCCATTAACGAAGCGCCGCTCGGTAAATGCCGAGCGACTTGAAAAAGGTAATCCGGCAGTTGGCGATAACGAAAGAACTTTTCGTTCAAGCTGGCCAGTTCGCTTACAGAAGGGAAATGACCATACCAAAGAAAGTGAGCGACTTCTTCATACGTCTTTTCGTGAATAATCTCGTTAAATGAATGCCCGCGATAGCAAAGCTGCCCTTTATCCCCGTCTACTGATGAGATAGCTGTTTGAACAGCCACAATACCTTTCAACCCTTTTTGAAACATATCAATTCCTCCTTTTCTTTTATTGTAGAGGAAGACTATAATAAGAAAAATTAACTATTTCTAATCAAAGCGATTAATTCAGTTAATTGAAGGAGAGAACAAATGGAACTTCAGTGGCTACGAACATTCATGGATGCTGCAGAGACGTTAAATTTCCGAAAAACCTCCGAACGTTTATTAATTTCGCAGCCGAGTGTGACGGTGCACGTCCGGCTGCTGGAACAGCATTTAGGGGTTTTATTGTTCCACCGTGTCAAAAACAAAGTTGCGTTAACTGAAGAAGGCCACCATTTCAAGCATCAGGCAAAACAACTTATTGGCCAATTCGATGAGACAGTGGAAGAACTTCAATCTTTTGCACAGGGCTACCGCAGAAAATGGACAATTGCCATCTCTCCTTTAATGGCTGAAACGGTCCTGCCTTATTTATTGAAATCATTTACTGAGGCCCATCCAGATGTGGAGTTGGTTATAAGGGTCGAGGAATCGCAATACATTGAAGATCTGGTAGACAGCGGGCAAGTATCTGCCGGGCTATCGGCTGTAAGGCCGACCAAAAGAACGGTTTTGTTTGAGACTGTCTATGAGGATCCGCTTCTTCTTATTTTGCCGCGAGATGCTTATGACGACGAGCGGGGCCCGGTCGTTGCAGCAGAAGAGGTTTTTTGCCGGCACTTTATTTTTACGCACCATCATCCGGTTTATTGGGATGAACTCCTTATTAAGCTGAGGCTTCACTTAACGGGCATCCGGACGATGAAAGTGACGCAGGCCCATATTGCCAAACGCTTTATTCAAGAAGGGCTTGGCGTGTCTTTTCTGCCAAAGTCCATCGTGAAGCGTGAACTGATAGAAGGACGTTTGATGGAAGTGCCGTTTGATTTGTTTCCATTGCCTAGTGTGGCGACTTATTTTTTGTCTCAACAAATGGGCTCATTGGAAAAAGAGTTTCTGCGGCGCATCCAATCGGTGTATTTCCAATAAGCCAATGCAGAACAAAATGGTAAAACGAATGCATGCACTGGTATACTGCAACTAAGGAGGGGACCATTATGTATATTGAACAGCGCAACATTCGGCTTCGCTTGTTGAAGCGCGAGGATTTTGAAGCATTATGGGCACTTTATACACCGTCGATCTTTGAGCATATGCTGACGAAGGTTGAGCGGTTTGAAGATTTGGAAGGCTGGCTTTCGGCTGGCATGAATCAGTCGAACGTGCTCGTGTTTGCCGTTGAAAATCCGGAAACGGGTGAAATTGTCGGTACGACGCGTATTTATGGGATTGATGACTGGAACAAAAGCTGTGAAATCGGGGCTACGTTCTACAGTGAACAAGCGCAGCGTACACACGTCAATACAGCGGTCAAGCATGCATTGCTCGGCTATTGCTTTGAAGAGCGTGGAATGATCCGTGTTCAATTTAAAACAGATGCGGAAAACATAAGGTCCCAGCAGTCGATCGAGCGCATCGGTGCAGTAAAAGAAGGGCAGTTGCGCAACGAACGCATCCGTTCGACCGGCGAACCACGCGATGCAGTCGTTTACTCGATCATTGACCGGGAATGGCCGGAAATAAAAAAGTTACTGGAAGAAAAAATGAATAAATATTCGGAATAATGTGCAGTTGAGCCAAGAGAACCTCAGAAGGTACAATGAATGTATCTTGCTGAGGGGGTATAAAATCATGAATAAATTAAATGTATCAATTATTGGTGTGCCGATGGATCACGGCCAGATGCGACGCGGTGTCGACATGGGGCCTAGTGCTATCCGTTATGCAGGCGTAGTCGAGCGTATTGAAGATTTGGGGCATCATGTT
>JASKZU010000244.1 GCA_030147455.1 Planococcus sp. (in: firmicutes)
TCCGGCACGTCCATGGCAACGCCTCATGTTTCAGGCGCGCTTGCATTGATCCGCAATATTTCAGAGCGGAAGTTTGACCGACGGCTGACTGAAGGAGAAATATACGCCCAATTGGTGCGCCATACGCTTCCGCTCGGCTATCCGAAAACGGCAGAAGGCAATGGCCTGCTGGCACTGGACGTACTGAACAAGTTCGAGCAGTTGTTTATACTGCTCAGCACTTCCTACGGTACCGTATACAAGCAGTAAGCATATGCACATAAAAACCCCCGGACTTTATGGTCCGGGGGTTTTCTACGGCAGCTTATCCGTGGTGAAACCATCCATTTTCCGCTGTGTGTCAATCCACCAATCGATGTGGCCTTGATCAAACAGGATAAGATCGCCATAAGGCCGGCTATGCGGGATGCTTCGTTCTGACAAGAGTTTTTTGATTTTTTCTTCTGTCATCGGGTAGTTTTTATACTCCAGGTAATCGAGCAGTTTCGTTAATCCTTGGATTTTCCCCAATTAATCACCTCCCGCAAAATCTTCCTTGTTGGTCTCAAAGAAAATTCAGCACAAGTTATTAATAGGGTTGCTGAATTCTTTATTCCCATATTTCCTAGGAAATAACCCTCGGCCGATATTTTTCTTGGACAGCAAAGCAGAATGCGGCAAACCATTCCCCCTTATAGCGCTAATATGTTAAAATTTCCCCATGTGTACTAAAAGCAATACAGCAGCAAAAGTGTTTCTAAGAAGAGAAGGTGCAAATAGATGAAAGTCGGAATAGACGCGGGGGGCACACTGATCAAAGTGGCCTATACGGACGGTGGACCTGTCCATTTCATGAAATATCCAATCGCTGATATTGGTAAAGTAGCAGATTGGATTAACGGGCTGACACTGAGCCGTATATGTGTGACAGGCGGAAAATCTGGAGTGCTTGCAGACATGGTCGAAAAACCGGTGCAGGAAATGGTGGAGTTTGAAGCGACTCACCTGGGTGTGCAAGTATTGCTGCAGCAGATGGGGCGAAGCGATACCGCTTATTTGGTCACTAACGTCGGAACAGGCACCTCGATTCACTGCGTCCAGAACAATAGCCAAGAGCGTGTCGGCGGGACAGGAATCGGCGGAGGAACATTAATTGGCCTAAGCCATTTGCTGACAGGGTTGACAAGTTTTGATGAAATCGTTGAGTATGCTAAGCGAGGATCCCGCGAACGCATCGATTTAAAGGTCAAGCATATTTATGAAGATAAAGAGCCGCCGATTTCAGGAGAATTAACAGCCAGTAATTTCGGGCAAAACTTATTTTCCATTTCACACGATTTATCGAAAGAAGAATTGCTTGCCACCGTTAT
Organism: Planococcus sp. (in: firmicutes); assembly: GCA_030147455.1. Lineage (GTDB taxonomy): Bacteria > Bacillota > Bacilli > Bacillales_A > Planococcaceae > Planococcus. The sequence goes on from JASKZU010000244.1 coordinate 1,350, forward strand.
TGGTCTGGTCGGGGAGACTGTGAGCACGGTCAGCGTGCATGCGGCGCGCCAATGCGACAGTTCGACAATCGTTTATATCGGCTCTTCGTTTACCGACAACCTCCTGCTGAAGGAAGTCGTAACGAGCTATACGATCTTGCGGGGATCCACGCCGTTGTTTCTGGAAAACGGTGAATACTCCGGGGCAGTCGGTGCTTTGTCGGTACTGGAATAACAAAAGAGAGCATCCATTCAGATGCTCTCTTTCTTATTGGTCGATAATGTCGAGCTTTTCGCGGATGTCTGTACGTGCTTGTTTTTCAGGAACATGGGAAGGGTATCCAATCATCATGGTCGCGACAATTTTTTCGCCGGGCTGTACGCCGATGGCTTCACGGAAAATAGGATCATAAATCCAATCGTTCGAGCGCCAAATCATGCCAATCCCCCGCTGCCACGCAGCCAGCTGAAAGTTTTGCAACAACGAGCTCAATGCCCCGTAATCCTCGTCAAAGCGTCTTTGGCGCGGATCTACCGGCATGATTGCTACAAGGTGAAGAGGAATATCACGGAAATACTGGGCTTTGTTCAGCGCTTTCGGCGGAATCTCTCCGTCGCTTGTTTTCATGGAACCGAGGAAAGCCTGAACGAATTTTTCTTTTCCAGCGCCTGCATATAGTTGAAAGCGCCAAGGTTCATTTACTTTATGGTTAGGAGTCCATTTGGCAATATTGAGCAGTTCGATGATTTCTTCTACATCGACTGCATCAATTTTGAATTTTTTAATTGATCTTCTTTCCATGATCAATTGATCTATCGGATTCGTCAATTTTATCTCTCCTGTCCTTTGATTGGCATAGGTTAAATCCTATCATGAATGGCGAAAATTGTGTTGGAAATGACATAAACGCGCCTGCTGCACGAAAGCGTTATTGATAAAATAAACAGTATAGAAGCTGAAAAACGGCAAGGAGTGATTCGGATGAAAAAAGCTATAGTCATCGGCGGGGGCATTACCGGCCTGTCAGCGATGCATTATTTAGAACAAATAAAAAAACAGCGTGGACTTGATTTAGAGTTGGAGCTTGTTGAAAAAGAAGCAGAGCTTGGAGGCAAAATCCGCACGGTGAAAAACGGGGGATTTACAATGGAAGTTGGGGCGGATTCAATCGTAGCCCGCCATGCCAGTGTACTGCCGCTCGTAAAAGAGCTGGGTCTTGAAGAGCGGATGGTCTATAACGGCACCGGTATTTCCTATCTTTATACCGACAATCAGCTGCATGCCATTCCTAAAAATACCGTCTTCGGCATACCGATGGACAAAGAAGCCTTATTGAGCTCGACACTGGTATCGGATGAAGGGAAAAGGCAGGCGCTCACGGATTTGGAAACGAAGAACGACAGGTTCACAAAAGACAGTTCAATCGGGGAATTTCTAGAAGCATTTCTTGGAAAAGAACTGGTCGACCGCCAAATAGCCCCTGTACTGTCCGGCGTATACTCTGGATCGCTGCGCGAGCTGACATTAGCCTCAACGCTTCCTTATTTGATTGATTACAAAGACCGCTATGGCAGCATCATTAAAGGTTTTGAAGCGAATAAAGAAACGTTTCAAGGTGCAGCCAATAAAAAGTTCATTTCGTTTGACGGAGGAATGGGCGTGCTGATCGATGAGCTGGAAGCACAGCTGGAAAC
>JASKZU010000251.1 GCA_030147455.1 Planococcus sp. (in: firmicutes)
ATTTCCAGCATACTACCCCTCCAATGGAAAAGGGCTTATTTGACTGCGCCTTCTCCGATTCCTTTGATGATGTATTTCTGTGCGAGTATATAAAAGACGACAACCGGAATGATCGTCAATGTCAGCCCGGCCATTGCCAAGTTCCATTCGATCGTAAACTCACCGAAAAAGTAGAAGACAGAAAGCGGAATGGTCCGCAGCCCTTTGTCGATCAATGTCAAAGACGGCAGCAGAAAGTCATTCCAGATAAGGATGACATTTAAAATCGCGACGGTCGCAGTGATGGGCGTAAGCATTGGAAAAATGATGCGCCAAAACACCCCGAACTTCGAAGCGCCGTCGATTGTGGCTGCCTCCTCGAGCGATATCGGAATCGACTTGACGAACCCGTGGTAAAGAAAAACAGAAAGTGCGGCATGAAAACCGATATTCATGAAAATCAACCCGCTTAATGTGTTGTACAAGGGAATGCCAGTGCTGCGTGTAATTCCTGTCACCAATTGCATCAAAGGCATCATAATCGTCTGGAACGGAATCAGCATCGTCGCGATCATCGTCATGAAAATCACTGTGCTGATCCAGTTTCCGGACCTTGCCAGCATCCAGGCCGTCATGGACGACAGGACGATGATGAAAATCACTGAAACGACGGTGACATACATAGAGTTGAGGAATGCGTTGAAAAAATCCATGCGCTCCATGGCTGCCTGGTAAAATTGAAGACCGAACTTCGCTGGAAACGCCAGTGTATTTTCGTACAGCTCCTGACGGGTTTTGAACGAATTGACAAAGATGATGTAGATGGGCGACAAAAACACAACGGCCATTACGAAGAGGAGGATTTCCCTCGGCCACGTTTTCAGGAACTTCATTACATCTCAACCTCCCGCTTTTTCGTAATATACACTTGGGTCAATGTAATCGCAGCGATGATGATAAAGAACACGATTGCTTTTGCTTGTCCGTATCCGTAGTTGCCATATCCAAAAATTTCATTGTAGATATTCATCGCGAACAATTCAGTAGCATTCGCCGGCCCGCCGCCGGTCAGCGATAAATTGACGTCGTAAATTTTAAAACCGTATGACAGCGTCAAAAACAAGCTGATCGTAAACGCCGGCATCAAAAGCGGCGCCGTAATGCGCAAAAATCGCTGCCAGCTGCTTGCCCCGTCAATCTTGGCGGCTTCAACCAACTCTCCAGGAATTCCTTGAATGCCTGCAATGTAGACAATCATGACATAGCCCGCCATCTGCCAAGTAAAGACAAACACCAAAGCGAACAGCGCAAATTCTTTATTGTTCAGCCAATTAAAGAAAAACGATTCCAACCCGGTCGCTTCGCCGATTAACGTAAAAACGTCCAGAAACACAAACTGCCAAATATAGCCCAAAATCAGCCCGCCGATCAAATACGGCATAAACAGCATTGTCCGTGCTAAATTTGCCAGTTTCAGCTTTGACGTAACAAGCATTGCAAAAGCGAGCCCTACCACGTTGACAGAAACGACCGACAACACCGTAAACAGCACCGTCAGCCAGGCAGAGCGCAGAAACCGTTCATCTTCCAGCAAGGTCTTGAAGTTTTCGAGGCCGGTAAATACCATCGGGTTTGCCCCGATGCCATCCCAATCAAAAAAGGCATAGTAAATGCCGATTACGAAAGGCACCACCACGATCAGTGTAAATACGAGCAGCAGCGGAACTGTAAACAATAAATACCAGCCGATTTTCTTCCTGTTTGCCATGTTCACCCCTACTTTCTCATCATCATTGATGCATCTTTTGCCGAAAAAGCAGAACACGCCATATGACAGGCGTGTTCTTTATTATTCATTTGCGTCCATTCTTTACTGGTTATCTTGCGGCGTTCTGCCATGCCGCTTCCAGATTCTCGATCAATTGCTCGCCCGTCATGCTTTCGTCCACGAAAAAGTCTTCGGCGACAGGTGTAAAGTCATTCGGTACGACATTGGCCGGATAATAGTTGTGCGACCACGGAATGGTATTGCCGCTGTTTGAAGCTTCCAGCACAGCTTGCGACAGTGGATCCAAATCGCCCGCTTCGATATCGGTCATGGCCGGGATAAAGCCAAAGTCTTCTACAATGAACTTTTGTCCAGTTTCACTTGTATGAAGCCAGTCTAAAAATTCGACTGCTGCATCAATTTCCGCTTGGTCTTTCTCGCCATTGACTGCCCAGTTGCTGCCTACGCCGACTGCTAGCTTGTCGTTTCCTTCAAGTGGAAACGGCGCCATGCCGACTTCAAAATCCACGTCGAATTCTTCAAGCATTCCAGCTGCCCAGTTTCCTTGATGAATCATCGCAGTTTTGCCGGACGCAAAGTCACCGACCTGCGTATCGTAAGTTGTGCTGAGCGGGCTCGGCGCATTGGCGCGAATCGCTTCCATCGCTTCCCCGAATTGCTGGAATTCCGGTAATTCAGCGAGCGTCACTTGTCCTTCCGACAATTGATTCATAAACTCGACCGGATCTTCCTGGAGCGAGAACGGATAGTTGCTGATATGCCCAATCAGGAAATAAGCTTCTGAAGACAAGCCAAAACCATTGATTCCTTCTGAATTGAATTTTTCAAGCGTACTGATGAACGAATCATAATCCTGAATGTCCGCCGGGTCGACCAGTTCTTTGTTGTAAACGATCCCGAACCCTTCAACGCCGTACGGAATGCCGACCAGTTTATCGCCGAGCGCCAGTTCCATATCAGGAGCAATATTTCCAACAAACTCCTCATTGCTCAGGTCATACAAATAAGACTCGAGGCGCTGCGCCACTTCTGTGTTTTGCACACTGAAGATAGATGGCCCGGTTCCGTTGTTCAAGCGAATCTGCAATTGCTGGTCATAGTCGTCTCCAGTTGTCCCGATCACTTCCACTTCAACGCCTGTTTCTTCGGTGTACGCTTCGGCGGCTGCTTCTAATTGCTCGGAAATCTCGACCTTGCTTTGGAAAATCGTGATGCCTTCTGCTGCTTCTCCCGATCCCGGTGAACCGCCCGGCTCCTGCGTTTCTTCTCCCCCGCCACCGCATGCGGCCAGAACCGACATGGATGCAGCAAAAGTGAAACCTGTCATCAACTTTTTGTTGAACGCCATTTGTGTTGCCCCCTTTGAATTTTGTAATTCTATAGCAAACAAAATGATTTGCTCATTTTGACACTATCGCTCTAAGCGCAGCGGCAAGGATGCTGCTACGGGTAAATCCACTTCCAACAAACCTTTTACTTGATGGAGCGTTCCAAAGACGTCCACTTGAAGGGCCGCGTCTTCCGGCGCTGTAATTTCGAGCTTTTCGTGCGTGATGTCGAAATGAACGGGCCGGCCTCGCCAGTACAGCGAAAACTTTATGCGTTGCCACTCTTCCGGCAGCTGCGGGTGAACGCGCAGCTGCCCATCGGCCTGCCGGATGCCGGCAAACCCGAGAACCGCTGATTTCCAAATGCCGCCGATAGCTGCGGCATGAATCCCGTCGTCTGAAGTATGGGGGTCCGCCCCCATATCGATTTCGCATGATTTTTTGAACAGCGAATAGGCGAGATTTCGTTCGCCGAGATCGCTCGCCATAATTGAGTGGCTAGCAAGGCTCAGTGAAGAATCATGAAGCGTGCGCGCTTCATAGAAAAAGAAATTGGCGCGCTTGATTGCCGACGCCAGCCGTGGATCATCCTTCAGGAAAGTCTGTTCAAGCAAATAAAACACCAGCAACGCGTCCGCTTGTTTGGTCACTTGGAATTGATTGATTTGGGCGGCGTTGTAATCCCGGTAGATCGAGCGGACCTTGGTTTGCTGTTTATATTTATCGAGATTTATTTCCGGCAGGTCCAAATACGTATCGTCCTGCGGAATGATGCCGTCTGCCTCGCGCGGTTTTGGCAAGTACAGCGCGTGCGCTTTTTCCTGCCAATCCCGGCAATCTTCTTCCGACACCAACGTTTCCCATCTTTCATTCTTTTCGTGCTTTAAGCGATCGGCATAGCGCAGCGCCAACTGCAAATGAAAATAGGCCATGTAGTTAGTAAAGGCGTTGTTGTCGACATGCTCTTTATATTCATCGGGGCCGATGACGCTGTTGATGTGGAACCGCCCGTTTGATTCACTCCATTCGAGGCGGCTGGCCCAGAACTTCGCCGTTTCAAAGACCATTTCATAACCGCATCGCTGCAAAAAGCCGATGTCACCGGTAATTTGTTCGTATTGATAAACCGCAAAAGCGATATCTGCAGAAATATGCTGTTCGATAAACCCGGACCAGATTTTGCTTTGTTCACCGGTCACGATGTCCATATCCCCGTAGACCGGTGTTGCTTCCCCGTCTGTCGGCCAGGCCATTTCCCATGGATACATGGCGCCGGCATAGCCGTTGTCGACCGCTTTTTTCCTGGCGCCTTCCAGCCCGCGGTAGCGGTAGGTCAAAAGCGACCGCGCTGCCTCGGGATTGGAGAATACAAAATAAGGAAAGATAAAAATCTCTGTGTCCCAAAACGAATGTCCTTTATAGCCCTCGCCGCTCAACGCTTTTGCGGCGATGCCCATCCGGTCATCATGCATGGGCATCATGGCGTTCAAATGATAAAGCGAGAAGCGCAGCGCCAGTTGGTCAGACGGATCGGCACTATCGATCTGAATATCGCCTTGCTTCCACACGCGGTTCCACCAAGCGAAGCAATGTGACTGTTTGAGCTGGCCGTAGCCTTGTGCTTCATACTTCCGGAGTTGTTCGAGCGACCGGCCGCGCAGTTGACCCAGTGTACAGCCTGCCTCGTTTTCACGGTCGCGGCTCGTGTGGACAGTCGACAGCTTTTCCAGCTCCAGCCGGTCATTTGGCTGCAGCTGGAATTCATAAGAAAACCAGGCTTTTCTGCGCTTCATGTCTTTAATAGGCGGCGTTCGGACAAGTTGGCCATTCAGCTTCCAGCTATGTACCGTATTGTGAATGATGTCAATCCCAGATTCGTTGGTCGTTTGAACCAGCTGGATAAAACGATCTTCCAGAATCCGCCGTTCGCCTTCAAGGAAATGCTGGACGCCCGAATTGGACAGTTGGGCATCAATGCCGCTGTCGACAGAGATGACTACTGTATGCGACAAACTTTCGATTTCCATTTTCATGGCGACCAAGTGCAGAAATTCAAAAGACACAAAACGGCTGAACCGGAATCGCAGCTTTTTGCCTTTTGGGCTCGTCCAGTCGAACGACCTCAATAGTTCGGCTTCTTTCAAGTGAAGTTGTTTTACGTAATTTCGGATTTCGCCAAACTCCAGTGAAAACCGTTCCCCGTCCACACGAATATCAAGACGGGTTGTGTTTGCGGCGTTCGGTAATTCTGTCACTTCATTGCGTCCTGCTTTGTTGAAAGTGCCGCTGATAAACAGATTTCTTGTTTCATTCAGGTACGGCTCTTCGTTGTCTGAACGAAGGCCCATATAGCCATTTCCAAGTGCCATAATCGCTTCGCTTTTTCCAAGCCGATCAGGCGAAAATATCGTTTCAGCTAAAACCCAATTTTCATCTTTCTCGCCGTTTTCCAAATCCCCCATTTTCTCCACCCTTTCTTCAAGAAGTTTTCAGGTTTACGAAAACGTTTTAGTTTTTTCGCAAAAAAGAAAGACGGCTTGTTTCGGTCCTTTTTCGATTGCCTACATCGCCACGGAACCTTTTCATCATCGTCTCTTGTCTTTTAAGATTAGTTAATATTCAGAATATAAAGCGCTTTCATTTAGTATAAGTGTTATGTTTTTATCCGTCAACAACATCTGCCGTTATTTCATTACTCCTCAATAGCTCATTTATTGAGATAGATAGAATTAAAATAGTTTTGTCTGCTTCCGATTTTTAATCTTCAAGCAAAAATGCGCAAAAAAAAGCCGGCTCCCAACCGGGAATCGGCTTTTCATTTTATGCTTGCCCGCGTGATGCTTTTGGCGGCTGGCATGTATCGCATTTGCGCTGGTTATTTTTATTGAACTTCGTAAACGTTTTTTCAAAATTCGTGCCGCATGCGCATTTAAACAAAAGTTTTTGTGAAAATCCGTGGTATTCTTTCGACAGCAATTTACTATCGGAATTGTTGTTGACGAATGTACGGATGTTATCGATCGTCCATCGCTTATTCATATTGTATACCTCCATCAATTATCGGCTGAGAAACCAATCGGTTCTTTATCGCTCGAAATATTTTCCTAAGCTATTGATTATACCACGATTAGTGCTTTATGCACTAAGCCAATAGACCGGATTGAAGCGTACTGGGAG
>JASKZU010000257.1 GCA_030147455.1 Planococcus sp. (in: firmicutes)
AGAAGGCGAAACCGAAGTTCGGGAAATTTACCACATCGAACGCGGCTATTCGAATATTATCGAAAAACTCCGTGGTTTGGGTGCTGACATCCGCCGCGAAACAATTGATCCGGTAACAAGCGGCAAGAATGACCACAGTTCTGATGTAAATTGACTTTTTGGCTGCTTTTCCTTATTTGCTGTAATGGGTAAGCAGATTTTATACTCCCAATAACGGGCCCGGCTTTTTGGCTGGGCCCCTTCTTTACTGACTCCAGAATACAAGCACGCCTCCAGCAATTCCTGAAACTAAAGATAAGAGTGGTGTCCAATAAAAATGGCAACGATGACAATTTCCGCATTAGAGAATATGACGCTCAAAGAGCTGTATAGCCTTGCGAAGCAATATAAACTGAACAACTACAGCAAATTAACCAAAAAAGAGCTGATTTTCGCTATTTTGAAAACACGTGCGGAGCAAGAAGGCTTCTTTTTCATGGAAGGTGTGCTCGAAATTATCCAATCGGAAGGATTCGGCTTTTTACGCCCGATCAACTATTCTCCGAGTTCACAGGACATTTATATATCAGCTTCGCAAATCCGCCGCTTTGATCTGAGAAACGGCGACAAAGTATCTGGAAAAGTGCGTCCGCCAAAAGAAAACGAGCGTTACTTTGGATTGCTTCAAGTAGAAGCGGTAAACGGTGAAGATCCGGAAGTGGCTAAAGAGCGGGTTCATTTCCCAGGCCTTACCCCGTTATATCCTGATCGCCATATCCGCCTGGAAACAGGACCTGAACATCTGTCCACGCGTATTATGGATTTGGTCACGCCGGTCGGATTTGGCCAGCGCGGATTGATCGTAGCGCCGCCGAAGGCCGGAAAGACGATGCTGTTGAAAGAGATCGCCAATGCAGTGACCGCCAATCACCCAGAAGCGGAATTGATTGTCCTGTTGATTGACGAACGTCCTGAGGAAGTTACGGACATCGAGCGCTCTGTAGATGCAGATGTGGTGTCATCGACATTCGATGAAGTGCCGGAAAACCACGTGAAAGTAGCTGAACTGGTACTTGAACGTGCAATGCGCCTCGTTGAGCATAAGCGGGATGTGGTGATTTTAATGGATTCCATTACCCGTTTGGCCCGTGCATACAACTTGGTCATTCCACCGAGCGGCCGAACGCTGTCTGGCGGGATCGATCCTGCAGCTTTCCATCGTCCGAAACGCTTTTTCGGGGCTGCCCGCAACATCGAAGAAGGCGGCAGTTTGACCATCCTGGCAACGGCGCTTGTCGACACAGGCTCGCGAATGGACGAAGTGATTTACGAGGAATTCAAAGGGACCGGCAATATGGAGCTGCATTTGGACCGAAGCCTCGCCGAACGCCGGATTTTCCCGGCGCTTGATATTCGCCGTTCCGGAACGCGCAAGGAAGAATTGTTGATGGATCGCTCGCAGCTTGATAAACTATGGTCTATCCGCAAAACATTCTCGGACACACCGGACTTTACAGAACGATTTATGAAAAAACTGGTGCGTTTTAACAGCAACGAAGAATTTTTTGAACAGCTAAAGAGCGAGACGAAAACAGTTCGCAGCACATCACGCAAGCCGAATTGATTGCTTGCAAAGATTGTTGGAATTTGATATGATTATGAAAGTGAAACAAATACAGTGCTATTGCATATACGGCCTAAAGAGCCGTGTAAGGCAATAGTCAAAATAGATGAAACTCTGTTCCAGATGGTTCAGGGCGGGAGGAGAAAAAATTATGAAAACAGGTATTCATCCAGAGTACAAAACAGCAACAGTGACTTGCTCATGCGGCAACTCATTCGAAACAGGTTCAGTAAAGGAAAACATCAACGTTGAGCTTTGCTCAGAATGCCATCCTTTCTACACTGGACGCCAGAAATTCGCAGCTGCAGACGGCCGCGTAGACCGTTTCAACAAAAAATACGGTCTTAAAGAAGAAATCAACAACTAAGTCATTCTGTACCTGTCCGGCGCGAGAACGCCGGATGGGTATTTTTTTTCGTCAATGAGCGGAAAAATTCAATTACATAGCAGAAAAATGATAGGCATGCCGTTTGTTTTTGGTATGATATGAACAGTAACTGTTTGAAAGGGGTCAGCACTATGTACGTCATGAAACAAACCGGTTGGATTGAACTTATTTGCGGCAGCATGTTTTCCGGAAAATCTGAGGAATTGATTCGCCGCGTTCGTCGCGCGCAATTCGCTAAACAAAAAATTGCTGTGTTCAAACCGAAAATCGATAACCGCTATAGCGAGGAAGCGGTGGTGTCGCATAATGGAACAACAGTCATCGCACTGCCAATCGGAGATTCAAGCGAAATGGCTGATTACATCACCGATGAGTTTGATATTATTGCCATTGATGAAGCGCAGTTTTTCGATATGGAACTCATCCACCGTGTACAGCAATTGGCCGACCATGGATTCCGCGTCATTATTGCAGGGCTGGACCAGGATTTCCGTGGAGAGCCGTTCGGTCCAATGCCATCGCTTTTGTCAATTGCTGAGCAAGTAACCAAACTGCAGGCAGTCTGCACAGTTTGCGGATCGCCTGCAAGCCGTACCCAGCGGCTGATCGATGGCAAGCCGGCCGGTTCAGATGATCCCATCATCTTGGTTGGTGCTTCTGAAGCTTACGAGCCGCGCTGCCGCCACCACCATGAAGTGCCTGCCGGTGTAACCGTAGCTGAGTAACTAGCGGATTGATCAAATTAAAAAAATAGTACAATTCATTGATTAAAAAGAGAAAATGAATTCATTATAGAAAAAACTAGGGGTGGAAGAGATGTTTGACCGTTTACAGTCTGTGGAAGATAGGTATGATCGTCTCAATGAAATGCTGAGCGATCCGGAAGTAGTCAGCGACACGAAAAAGCTTCGTGAATATTCGAAAGAACAGTCTGATTTGCAGGAAACGGTAGAAGCATACCGTGAATATAAAGAAGTGCAGGCACAATTGTCAGATGCGAAAGCCATGTTTGACGAGAAAATGGATGCAGACATGCGCGAGATGGTCAAAGAAGAAGTGGCAGAACTTGAAGACCGTTCCAAGGAATTAGAAGAACGCCTTCATATTTTGTTGATTCCAAAAGATCCGAATGACGACAAAAACGTCATCATGGAAGTGCGCGGTGCTGCAGGTGGAGATGAAGCAGCACTGTTTGCTGGAGATTTGTTCAAGATGTATTCGCGTTTTGCAGAGGCCAATGGCTGGAAAGTACAGATCATGGACTCGAACCCGACTGAAATCGGCGGTTTCAAAGAATTGGTCTTTATGGTTTCCGGAAAAGGCGCTTATTCCAAACTGAAATACGAAAACGGCGCCCATCGTGTACAACGTGTTCCGGAAACAGAATCCGGAGGACGGATTCATACATCAACTGCAACTGTTGCCTGCTTGCCGGAAGTCGAAGAAGTCGAAGTCGATATTCATGACAATGATATTCGCGTTGATACCTATGCCTCTTCAGGAGCTGGCGGCCAGTCGGTCAACACAACGATGTCGGCAGTCCGTTTGACACATTTGCCGACGAATATTGTTGTTACATGCCAGGACGAAAAATCCCAAATTAAAAACAAAGCAAGCGCCATGAAAGTTCTTCGCGCGCGCGTCTACGAAAAGTTCCAGCAAGAGGCACAGGCAGAATATGATTCTGTCCGTAAGTCCGCTGTCGGAACAGGGGACCGTTCAGAACGGATCCGTACGTATAATTTTCCTCAAAACCGTGTAACAGATCACCGCATCGGTTTGACAATCCAAAAGCTGGATCAAATATTGCAAGGCAAGATGGACGAAATTATTGATGCATTGGTAATTGATGAACAATCTACGAAAATGGAGAGTTTGAACAATGAACAAAGTTGAAACCTTGGCTAAAGTTGGATTCGTTTATGAGGCACTGGATAATGCGAAAATGTATTTGAGAGAAAATGGGCGTGAGGAAGTGCCGGCGCGTTTGTTGCTTCAGCATGAACTGGGCCTCGATTATTCGGGCTTGATAGCAGCCATGCGCGAAAAAATTGATAGCGCTCGCGTCGAATCATTTTGGAACAATGTGGAAGAATTGGTTCAAGGCGTACCTGTACAGCATTTGACGGGGGTCGAGCAATTTTACGGCAGAACGTTTTGCGTTTCACCGGCTGTTTTGATTCCGCGTCCCGAAACAGAGGAATTGGTGGAAGAAGCAGTCAAATTAAAACGCAAAGTATTTGGTGATCAAGAAATCGAAGCAGCTGATATTGGAACGGGAAGCGGCGTTATTGCTGTTACGTTGAAATGTGAATTGCCGGAAGCAGAAGTTGTGGCGACCGATATTTCGAAAGAAGCTTTGTTTGTCGCTGAACGCAATGCAGAAACGCTGTTGGCTGATGTTTGCTTTGTACAGGGAGATCTTGCGGCGCCATTAGCTTCTAGAAAATGGGACATGATCTTGTCAAATCCTCCTTATATTGCTTATCACGAGGCTCCGGCTTTGGCAGATACTGTGAGGGAATATGAACCGCACGAAGCATTGTTTGCAGACCGTGATGGAATGGCGGCTTACGAACAATTGGCTGAACAATTGCCGAAGCTGATTAACCGGCCTGGAATCATCGGCTTAGAAATCGGCAGCAGCCAAGGCGAGGCCGTTGTTGAGCTGTTTGAAAATGCATTGCCGGACGCGCACGTCTATTGCAAAAAAGATATCAACAAACGTGATCGCATGGTTTTTTGCATACTGACTTAATTTGTGTATAACTAATTAGAGTTGAAGTGAAGTTATCCACTGAATGTGGATAAGGAAACTAAAACCTTATTGTAATGGAGATGTTTAGGTGGATACTAAAACAATTCTTGTGGATGAAAATGTGAATAACGACGTAAGTTATGAACAGGCTGTGGATTTTATTCGAAGTGGAGAAGTGGTTGCTTTTCCAACTGAGACAGTATATGGCTTGGGGGCGGACGCGTTGAACGGAGAGGCAGTCGATAAAATTTTCGAAGCAAAAGGCCGCCCGACCGATAATCCATTGATCGTCCATGTGGATTCTAAAAATACCGCCTTGGCACTCGTTGAAGAAGTGCCGGATAAAGCATTGCAATGCATGGATGCTTTTTGGCCAGGTGCATTAACGCTGATTCTGCGTGCAAAGCCTGGGCTGTTTGCTTCGAATGTAACAGCCGGTTTGCCGACAGTGGGAATCCGCGTGCCGAATCACCCAGTGGCACTCAATTTACTCAAACGTCTCCAACGGCCGGTGGCTGCACCAAGTGCCAATACAAGCGGTAAACCAAGCCCGACTCTTGCCGAACATGTCTATCATGATATGAAAGGGAAAATTCCGCTTATCTTGGACGGAGGCCCTACAAAAGTCGGGATCGAATCGACTGTACTCGATATGACCTGTGCACCGCCGGTGATTTTGCGTCCCGGCGAAGTGACTAAAGAGCAATTGGAAAAAGTGATTGGCACGGTGCGCCTGTCTTCGGAAACCCAAGGCGCTACCCCAAAAGCGCCCGGCATGAAGTATGCGCACTATGCACCGGCGGCACCGTTGTACTTGATAGAGCACAATAGCAAGCTGATTGAAAAAGCAATCGACCACATTCACGGAAAAGGCAAAAAGGTTGCCGTATTAAGCCGTGAAGAATTTGCAGCAGCAGATTATCAGTTTCCTCTTGCTGTAGATAAGCTGTATGACAGTTTAAGAAAATGCGATCAAACAGATGCAGATCTTATTCTTGCGTGTGTGCTGCAGGAAGGCGAAAATGAGGCGCTCATGAATCGCCTTGAAAAAGCGGCCGACCATAAATGGTTCAGCTAATCGGTCCATGTCTGTTGAAGTTGAAAGCCCCCGGAAAATTTCCGGGGGCTTTTTTATTTTTGAGAAATATCTGTCGCTTTTTTATACTGTGGGTCGATGCGCGATATTTTCTGTAAAGCGGCGCAACTGCATCAATTGCAGGGGATGCGGTATAATAGAAGGTAAGTGTGCAGGCTTGAAACAAGCTGGGCAAACGTTGCTGGAAAAGCGAAGGGGGAAGTTGAATGAAAATTTTATTCGTCTGCACGGGAAATACATGCAGAAGCCCAATGGCGGAGGCAATTGTCCATTCACGCGAACTGGACGGTGTAGAAGTGCGTTCAGCTGGCATTTATGCAACGCACGGGCCGCTTTCCGTCAATGCGCGCGAAGTGCTCGATGAACAGTCGATCGAATTCAGCCATGTGTCAAAACCGTTGGACTCGCATGTTGTAGAGTGGGCAGAATTAATCTTGACTATGACGCACTCCCACAAAATGATGTTGATGCAATATTACCCAGAAGCAGCTACCAAGCTCTATACCGTCAAAGAATTTGCGGAAGGTTCAACTGGCGACATCAGCGACCCGTTTGGTGGATCGCTTCATGATTACCGGAAGACCTTTAAAGAGCTTGAGCAATTAATCGATAAAGTGGTCGAGCAGATGGATACCGTTTAATAAT
>JASKZU010000311.1 GCA_030147455.1 Planococcus sp. (in: firmicutes)
GGGTAATAGCGAGAACATCTTCATCTTCCCACCAGCGCCACGTATTTACAGGGTGTGTTGATAGCGGAACGATGGAACTTGAGGCGCGGTAGAAGGAAATTCCGTTCTCGATGTTCCAGCGAATCACCTCGAGCGTGGTGTTCAAATTATGAATCGTTAATTCTTTTATTTTTTCAATGCCTTCTTTTTCGGCAGTTGCGAGACGTAAAGTCCGAAACACCGTTTTTAGTTCTGTGTTCATGCAAGCGTAGCCTAACCTCATTACTTTCAACTCCTCATGTGCAATATACCCGTTCTAATAAAGAAATCACTTGAAATCTGGATGAAAAAGAAAATGAAAAAACTTTACAAGCTTAATTAACAGCCCGAATTTGAAATGCAAATGTCCGGTCTTCGCTGAATTCCCCATCTACAAAACTCCGCTCGGCAAACGTTACCAAACCATCCCGATCAATCAGCAGCACAGTGGCCGACCTGGTTCCGTATTCAGGCATCTTGATAAACATTGAAGACAATGCACGTTCCAAGTCGAGTCCAACGCCCGTTTCCGGCAAATGTTCGTCCATAGCCTGTTCTGCGTCTGCAAGAATGGAAAAAAGCATATTATTGCTCAGTTCATCGTTAGCAGCTGCATATGCAGAAAGTTTGTTCTTGCCGCGGACTACTTTAGGCCAAGGGGTATCTAGAAAATGGTTGCTCAATCCGTGAGTCCCCGGATTCACTTGTATTGCCTGCCGTTGAATGTTGTTATAGTAAAACAATTCTTTCGCATCGCCTGCAATTAAATTAAATCCCGCATAGTCGTCAGGATGGATTGACTGCATGTACTCAAGAGGAGTGAGGGCGCTTTGTAAAAATTGTGTGACCAGTTCTCCTCTGGATTTTTTGCCGGAAGCCATATGTGCCGGATCTCTATAATTCGTCAGTGCAGCAAAGCGTCCGGATTTGTGAACGCCAAGCCATGTGCCAAATTGGCTCCAATCACGGCCCGCCAGAATCTCCGGCGCATCTTCCCAAAAATGGGCAGGCGCAGCCGGGCGGTCATAAAACTCATCACGGTTCGCAGCCATAATCAATTTATAGCGCGGATGATCCTGAAATTGGAAGTTAATCAAACACATGAAGGTTTCCTCCTTTTTTACATAGTATACCGAAATTAACATACGATAGCTTGATTTGTCTTTCGGCTTCGGGACTTTTGACCTTCCTTAGGTATGCTTAAGTGTTAGTTAAATAGAATTAAAATAGGTAAAAAGTTTATGTTCTTTCAATTATCTGATAAGATAAAAAGAAATGAATTTTCACTTGCGAACTGGAAGTTGAACTAGGAGGATTAGTCATGGAAGGCAAATCGGAACGGCTGTTGTTTGAACAAGTGTTGTTTGAAGGGATAGAAGAAATGGTTTTCGTTGTTCGTTCAGAACAGCAGGGTTGGGTATATGAATTTATCAATCAAGCCGTCGTATCCAAAACGGAAATGGCGCCTTCCTCTATAGGCAAAAGCTTTAGCGAGGTTCATGGCGATAAAAAGGCAAAGCAGCTAATCTATCATTATGATCAAGTAAAAGACAGTGAGACAAGCCTCACTTTTGAAGATTCCTATTTTTCTTCAACAGGTGAACTTCGGTATTCCAAATCACGCCTAACTGCTTTGCGCGACGAGTTGGGGAACTGTACGCACGTAGTCAGCGTAGTTATCGATATTACAGAAGAGAAAAAGGCGAAAGGCGCCCGTGAAAAAGCGCTTAACCATTTGGAGGAAAGCAATGCAAAATACCGCTCCTTATTCCAGCAAAACGGCGATGCAGTTTTTATTTTAACACTGCAGGGACGGTTAAATGGCGGCAACGAAATGGCAAAAAATTTAATGAATCGGCCGATGGCGGAAATAGAGGGCGCTGAGTTTTCCGTCTTAGTGGAACCTGAGGATCATGAATTGCTGCGTAAAGCTTTTGAGGAAGCAGTATCCGGGGTTTATAAAGATTATCGTCTCAACTTAATCAGCAAAGATGGAAGGAAAATTTCATGTTTGGTTAAGTTTATTCCGATTGCTGGACGCAACCGACTATCTGGATTTTATTTAATGGCAAAAGATTTGACTGAACTGGAAGGTTTGTTGAGCAAATACTTGACCAGTGAAAAGAATTTGCGGGTAATAGCTGAAAATGTTTACGACGTCATCTTATTGTTGAATCGGCGCCGGGAATTTTTATACGTTTCGCCCTCAAGCACAGAAGTATTCGGGATATCCTCTGAAAAACTGATGAATCAACGTCCATTTTTCAATGTCCATCCCGACGATTTGCCATTGATTGAGCAGCGGTTTGATGAAGCAGCAGCGAGCGGGCGTCCGTATTCGCTTCAGCTGCGCGTCAACCATTCTTGCCGTGGATGGATTTGGACAGAAATGAATGGAACGCCCGTTTATGAGAATAATTTATTTTCCCGTATGGTCATGATTGTCCGGGACATTTCAGACCAGAAAAAACACGAACAGCAACTGGAATACTATGCGTTTCATGACTCATTGACAAACTTGCCGAACCGCCGCTATTTTCAGGAATATAGCACTGGAAAACTTAATGAACGGGCACAAGTCAATGGAAATATAGGACTCGCGGTGATCGATCTTGATGACTTTAAAAGGATTAATGATGAATATGGGCATGAAGCGGGAGATGAGATATTGAAATCAGTTGCTGAACGGCTGACAACACTCGAGCGCCCAGCATTCTTGCCGGCCAGGATGGGCGGTGATGAATTCATTATTTTGTTGGAGGAAGTACAAACCGAAAAAGACGCTCAAAGCGCTTACCTGCACATTCATGCAATGTTGTCAGGAGAATGGAATCTAGGCAGCATGCCAGTAACTGTTGATTTTAGTGTGGGAGTAGCAGTCGTCCCCGCCTGCGGGGAAACACTATCTTCAATAATTAAGCGTGCCGACGAAGCGATGTATAAAGCCAAAAAAGTAGAACAAGGAAATATAGAGTTATTGCAGCCATAAGCTTAAAGCTTATGGTTTTTTTATGTCCTAGGACTAAAAATGAAATTAAAGTAACAACAATTTAG
>JASKZU010000007.1 GCA_030147455.1 Planococcus sp. (in: firmicutes)
CCTTCGCGGTTCGTCAATATATGGTTGAGCAATGTGGTCTTGCCAGCGCCCAAATAGCCGCTCAATACCGTAATGGGTATTCTATTGTCCATCTGTTAAAAACTCCTTCGATAGCCGCTTTTTCAAATTGTAATGATTACGTTTTATATAGTACGCCTGTTTTTCACATTGTGCAAGTGTTTTCTGAACTGCACCTTATCTGTACTTTGCATCTCTAAGACTGGCTAGCCAATAAGCGGATTCAAGCCGGGACATACGTAATTTTTCACATAATAAAAAGCCTTGCTGATGCAGCAAGGCTTGAACTGAAGGTACGTGTTCATAGTGGCATTACTTGGGGGTTATCGTGCTTTTTTCAGCTCTTGTATTTCTTCCAACACAAGCTTTGTGCAAAGAACGATGATTCCGCTCAGTACAATCAGCCCTGAATAAATGATAAGTAAATCGTATGCATCTCCTCCAAGAAAAATAGCCAAAATTGAAGGAACAACCCATAAACTTAAAACAACAAATCCAATCATGGTACCGATGGCTTCTTTCATTCAATCGCCTCTTCCACTATAGGTTAGCCGAGCATTTATACCCAGTATACTATAAGAGGAAATTCGGCCATCATTTTTTATGCCCGCCGATCAATCGGGTCCGGTCGATCGCCGTTCCGGCAGCTGTTCCTGAAACGCCCCGGTAGATGGCGGTAGGCCCATGCTTTTGCTTGATGGCATCCATTGCCGCACCGAGGCGCCGTTTCTGCCATTTATTCGCTTCAAACAAACTTAGCTGCATCGACGTTTCATCTTCTAAATTGGTCAGCGACAATGAAACTTGCCGGACGGGCCTGCCGGTATAGAATTCACGGAACAGCTCTTTGCACATGTTATATATTTTCAGCGTATCGTTGGTGGCTTCTTCGATCGAACGAGACCGCGAGAATCCGCCGCCGAACGCATTTTTGCTGTAGCTCATGCCCAAATGAATGGTGCGCCCTGCCATTCCGGCTTCTCTTGCGCGCATCGCGACATCTTCGCACATTTCGAGCACAATCGTTAAAATGTCTTCGCGTGTTTCGTAATCGCGGTACAGAACCTGCCCTTTGCCGAAGCTTTTCTGCCCTTCAATCAGCAGCGAACCAAGCTTCGAATAATCAATTCCGCGGGCATGCTGATGCAGCTGATGGCCCATGATGCCGAACCGATCTTCCAAGTTCCGCACATCCGCCCGCGCCAAATCACCGACAGTGAAAATGCCCATATTGTTGAGGTTGCGCTCCATCTTCTTTCCGATGCCCCACATTTCGCTGAGCGGATAAACCGGCCACAACTTCCGTGGAACGTCGCGCATCGTCCAATGGGCCAGCCCCTTTTTCTTGCCTTCGAGATCGAGCGCCAGCTTCGCCATCAGCATATTCGGCCCGATTCCGACTGCCGACGGCAAGCCGAATTGGCGCATGATCGAATCCTGCATATCAATGGCCGCTTCTTCCGGCGTCCCGTAACGGTGGATAATGCCCGTCAGATCCACAAAACTCTCGTCGACACTATAGACATGTATGTCTTCTTTCGGAACGTACTGCCCAAGCAGTTCCGTGATGGCCATCGAGACTTCGAGGTAAAACTGCATTCTCGGTTCGACCAAAAGAATATCCGGATGATCGGGTATTTCAAACAACCGCGTTCCGGTCCTGACGCCAAAGCGGCGCTTGATTTCGGGAGAAGCCGCAAGCACGACGCTGCCTTTTTGCTGATGGTTGCTGACAATGGCAATGCAGGCGTCCATCGGATCGAGTCCCAATTCAACTGCTGAACAGCTGGCATAAAAGCTGCGCATGTCAATGCAGGCAATAAAACTCCCATTTGATGATTTCTTTTTCATCCAACCATCTCCCGAATAAGAACGTTTGTTCTTATTCTAATTTAAAAAATGAATCTATACAACATTCGTATTCAAATCCATCTAAATAAAGACATGTCTGGCTTATAAATAAAAAAAGCGGAGACGCCTGTAAATGGCTGTCTCCGCTTTTTTCTGTGCGGCGGTTTATTCGTCTTCTTTCAAGCCGTCCACATAGTGTTTGGCTTCGATAAGCGAATAGCCAAATGCAACACGAGCTGCTTTGATGGCTCTCACTTCTTCGCCGCGGCCGATCAGCCGGCGCAGCTCGCTGTTGATTGCCGGCTCTTCCAGTTCAACTTCTGCTTCTAATTGCTCGATTCTTTTCGACATATGGCGCATGCGCACCTCCACTGCTTTCATTCGCTGATTTAATAAAATATATCCTGCAACTACTCCGCCAAAGACCGATCCGACGACCCATACCCACTCTACGCCCTCGATCATGAGTTCTCCAGCCGTTCAAGAAACCGCTCCAAGCGCTCGAGTGTATTCAGACGGCTGTTGCACGCCGCTTCGTTCGCGCAAATATACTGGCCGTGTTTTACATAGCTGTCTGCATGAACGCCTTTTGTTTTAGCTGTAAACAACCCGAGTGTACTGTGCTTATGGCAAATCATGCAGACGCCTTGCTTGCGGTTCGCGCCGAATTGGCCGCTGACTGCCTGAAGGCGCCCGTTGCGCTCAGCGACAATAAACCGGATGGTATTTTCCTGCCAGGAAAGATACGATAGTTCGTGAAAATCCAGCGCTGCCAAATTCGGGCCTTTCAGGCGCTTCGCTTTTGGAAACAGTCGCTTTAAGCTCTCAGCAGTAACGACAGGAAACGGAATCAAGTAAGGGCGCAAGCCTGACAAAAACTCTTCCGCTGCGTCAGTGTCTTTTACAGAAGCAAGCGGACGCAGGATTTTCTTTTGTTCTTCCGTAAGCGCCGGGAATAAGTCAAACACTTTCTCATGGCTCAAATGGCGCAGGACGCTCAGCACTTCTGCGTCATTTCCAGTTGCGTGTGCAGTAACAAGCGTCATCGCCTGTTCTTTAATGAAATTATATTGATGGTTTCGGATAAAGGCTTCCGGTTGACCGGAAACAGTTGTCCGCTCCGTCGATTCTTTTGTAATGGTCATGAGCAACCTCCTTTGTAAGGGATGACTTTCCTGTGATTCTATCATAATTTGGCGTGAATCGCTGAAAAGGCATCTTGTAAACAAGATGCCTTTTCGCCGTATAGAGCTGCTGCCCTATTTAACCAATCATGCCGGTGATTGCCCCGTACAATAGTGCAAGCACAATAACCAGCGCGGGATTCAGTTTCCATTTCTCCAGCATCAAGAAACTCGCCACCATCAGAATCGCAGTTTCAATGCCGCCAAGCTGGGCTTCCGAAGTCATGATAAAGTCGAACGTCATCACGCCGATCAATACAGCGATGACCGGCTTGACTACTTTCGAAATGTTTTTCACTTCGCGCGAGTCTTTATATTTAAAAAGAACAGCCATGAGCGCAATCATTAAAATCAGTGACGGAGCGACTGCACCGAACAACGCGACCACTGCTCCGAGAATGCCGCCTTCAGTATAGCCGATATATCCGGCCATCTTGGTGGCAATCGGCCCGGGCAATGCATTTCCGAGTGCCAGTACTTCACTGAATTCCTGCGTATCCATCCACCCATAGCGGTCGACAACTTCTTTTTCGATCAGCGGAATCGAAGCCGGTCCGCCGCCATAGCCAAGCATGCCTGAAATAAAGAACGCCAGGAAAATATGCCAATAAATCATTTTCGTCTCACCACTCTAACAACAAACGGCACGAGAACAAGTAAAATCAAACCGGCAATCAAAAATCCGGGATGAAGCCCGACGACCTCAAGGAGAACGGCGGATGCGACGATAAGAAAAACGGCGCGCCCCCATCCGAGTGCCTTTTCAGATTGGCGGATAAAATCCCATGTCAAGACGCCGAGCATGACGGCTACAACCGGCACGACCGCATTTGACATATTCGCCACCCAGGGTAAATCTTTATAATTTTGCAGCAAGCCTAAGAGTAAGATCATCAAGAAGACTGTCGGCAAAACAGCTGCTGCCACACCGATCAAGCAACCGCGCAGCCCCGCTACCCGGTAGCCGATATAACCGGCAAGCTTGGTGCCGATCGGTCCGGGCATCGTATTCGCGAGTGCAATCGTGTCGCCATAGTCTTCTTTTGTCATCCAGCCGTAGCGGTCCACGACATCTCGCTGCATGATCGGGATGACGGCCGGTCCGCCGCCAAAGCCAAGCATGCCCGAGCGGAAAAATGCCATCGTCAAGTCGATCGATTTAACGGATTGTTCTTTTACCAAACTGCAATCGCCCCATCCGTTCTAGATTCTGTCCCGCCTGCAAGAACGCCGGTCTCGGGGTTGCGCCAGATAATCTGCCCGCGCCCGAAAGATCCGCCGTCTGCCATGACTTCAATATCATGCCCTTTGCGCTGAAGCTGCTGCACCAAATAATTTGGAAATTCCGCTTCGACGGTGACTTTTTTGCCGCCCATCCACTGCCAGCGCGGCATATCGAGCGCCGCCTGCGGATTGAGCAAGTGATCCAATGTATGGGTCACCACCTGAAAATGGCCTTGCGGCTGCATATAGCCGCCCATCACGCCAAATGGCCCGACCGCTTCTGTGCCTTTGGTCAAAAAGCCTGGGATGATTGTATGGAACGTTCGCTTGCCCGGCTTTAACGCATTTGGGTGGCTGCTATCGAGCGAAAAATCGGCGCCGCGGTTTTGCAGGGCGATGCCGGTTTCCGGAATCACGATACCGGACCCAAAGCCCATGTAGTTGCTTTGGATATAAGAAATCATATTACCTTCTTCGTCTGCTGCCGCTAAATAAATGGTGCCGCCTGCCGGCAGTTCGTATGGGGTCGGCTCGATTGCCTCATCGCCGATTTTCGCTGCACGGCTTGCTGCATACTCATCAGACAATAAATGCTCGGCTGTTACCGGCATGTCCTGTTGCTCTGTAATAAATGCCTGCCCGTCTGTAAAGGCCAGTTTCATCGCTTCGATTTGCTGATGATATGTGTCGGCGCTTTGCCATACCGGTGCATCCAGTTGTTTATAGATGTTCAGCGCCATCTGGGCGATCATGCCTTGGCCGTTCGGCGGAATTTCCCATACTTCATGGCCTTTATAGCTTGTGGAAATTGGCTGGACCCATTCCGGCTTGTATGCTTCAAGGTCTGCTTTTTTCAAAAAGCCGCCATGTTCTGTCATAAAACGGTCGATTTGATCTGCCAATTCGCCTTCGTAAAAGGCTTTGGCTCCAGTTTCGCCGATTTTTCGGAGCGTTTCGGCGTGATGGGGCGCTTTCCACAACTCGCCAACTTCGGGCGCACGGCCATCCGGTGCGAATGTATCAAACCATGCTTTGAATTCAGGGCCAGTCAAATTCTTTTTAAAATTGGTATAGGCTTTTTTCCAATATTTCGCGAGAATCGGCGTTAGCGGATAGCCTTCTTCGGCATAACGGACCGCCGGAGCCAGCACTTCTGAAAGCGGCAATTTTCCGAAACGCTCGGATAATTCCGCCCACCCTGCCGGAACTCCCGGCACGGTCACGGGTATAAGCCCATGGACCGGCATCTTGTCGTGCCCTTTCGCTTTTACCGCATCGATCGTCAATTCTTGCGGGGACGGGCCCGATGCGTTCAATCCGTGAAGTTCACCTTTGACCCATACGAGGGCAAACCCATCGCCGCCGATACCGTTTGACGTCGGTTCGACAACAGTTAATGTAGCAGCCGTAGCGATTGCTGCATCGATGGCATTGCCGCCTTTTTTCAAAATTTCAAGCCCTGTTTGTGCTGCCAGCGGCTGGGACGTCGCCACCATGCCTTTTTTGCCGAATACCGTATGGCGTTTTCCTGGAAACGGATGGTTTAAATAATCCACATTAATTCCTCCTCTTATGTAAGTTTGTTCGATTATCCTTTATTGCGGAAACAATTGGATCTTGTCTATTACTCAGATTTTACGGAAAGCTGATTCATAAGTAAAATTAAATATATTTAATAGGATGATTAATAAAACTAATTCGAGGTGATTGTATGGACCACAAACTGGAGATTTTCGTTACTACTGCTGAACAGAAAAGTTTCACACGGGCAGCGGAATTGCTTCATATGACGCCTTCCGCTATTTCGCTCAGCATCAAGTCGCTCGAAAAAAGCCTCGACACGCGCTTATTCGACCGCAGCAACAAATACGTTCAGCTGACAGAAGCCGGGAGAGTGACGTATGCCCAGGCAAAAGACATCCTCCTGCGCTATGACCAGTTAAAGCTCGCACTTCTGGAACTCGAGCCGTCCAAGGCCATGCCACTGTCAATTGGCGCCGCCTATACGTTCGGCGAGTGCTTTTTGCCAGGCATCATCTATGCTTTCAATAAACGCCATCCGAATATCACGCCGAACATTACAGTCCATAATTCCAAAACAATTATTGAACAAGTCCATAAACAAGAGCTGGAAATCGGCTTTATTGTAGAAGGCGAAGCAAGCGGCAGCGGGATCGACATCCAGCTTTTTGCCGAAGAAGATATGGTGGTTGTCGCGCGCCCGAATCACCCGCTCATCCGCAACAAGCTGGTCGACCGGGATTTGCTTGAAGCCGAAACGTGGATTATTCGGGAGCCCGGATCCGGCACGCGTGATGCAACAGACAAACTGTTCGCGCAGCTCGGCATTGCACCCAAAAAAGTGATGAGTTTCGGCAGCACGCAAACGATCAAAGAATCGGTTGCGCTTGGCCTTGGCATTTCCTATCTATCGGAATCCACCATTAAAAACGAAACAAAAGCCGGCACCCTTCAAGCGATCTGCCTGTCAGACTTTCCGAACAAAAGCCGCTTTCACTCTATTACCCATCAATCCGGCTTTCACACGCAGGCCGCCCAGCAATTCCTTGCGTTCCTCCAATCTTATACTTGGGAAGAAAATGATTCAGTGTATATGAAAAAGCGCTTGAGCAAAGGCTAATCCGGCATATAGCCACTGAATTTAAAACAAGCAGTCGACATGCGAGTCGTCTGCTTGTTTTATTTACGCAATATGTGTTTTATCTGCCTGCCCTGCCTTCATTACTTGACCCGGCAGCTGTCTTCCAAGAAGTTTTTCCAGATCCAGAGCCGTATCGATCAATTGAGGTAAATCGCCGTCAATTTCTATTCCCATAAAACGAAACATATGGACCACATCTTCAAGGCAGACGTTGCCGCTCGCACCCGGAGCAAACGGGCAGCCGCCGATGCCGCCAAGTGCTGCATCAAAGTGGCGCAAACCCGCCTGGTAGGCCGCATATAAATTGGCAAGCCCCATGCCGCGCGTGTTGTGGAGATGCAGACCGAAATAACTATCCGGATAAGCTCTAGTGATGGTTGATACAAACTCTGTCATTTGTACAGGGTTTGCCATGCCGGTCGTATCGGCCAGCGTAAAACGCGTTATGCCGGCATTTTTCAACGTTTCGATATGAGCAAGCACTTTGTCTACTGTATACATTCCTTCAAATGGACAACCGAATGTCGTCGCCAAACTTATAGTGAGTCGGGACGGATCTATCAGTTCGCAAATGGCCAGTGCACCATCAATCGATTCCGAAACGGTTTTTCGGACGTTTTTCATATTGTGCGTTTCACTGATCGACAAAACGTAATTCAATTCATCTACGCCTGCTTCAAGTGCGAGCTCTGCTCCTTTAAGGTTTGGGACAAGTGCTGTTACCGTAACATTCGCACGGTTGATTCGGCTTACGACTTCCTTGGCATCGCGCATTTGCGGCACGGCTTTCGGCGATACAAAGGACGTTGCTTCTATGCGCGGGATTCCTGCTGCTATAATTCGGTCGATAAGACGGATTTTATCTTCGGTTTCGATCCATTCCTTCTCCATTTGGAATCCGTCTCTCCCGGTCACGTCTGTCATGATTACTTGATTCGTCACTATTTGGCCTCCTCTTCTTGTTTTACCCTTGGCAAAGCAAAAAGTTGGCCGACTTCGCAATAATTCCCAGCCAAACGGCCGAGCGGCTGGAGCTTTTCAAGGTCCACCTTGAAGTTTCCAAGATAATATTCATCCTGAATATGGTATTGGACGACTTTGCCCAGTACTAAGCAGTCGCTGCCAATTTCAATGATTTGGTCGAGTTCCAGCTCAAAGGCAATCGGGGCTTCGTGGACGCGCGGCGGCTGCACATGAATACTTTTTGCAGCGGTCAGCCCAACAGCCTCGAATTCATCTACATCTGCAGGAAAATTGTTCGAACTGATGTGCATTTCATCGCCGAGAGAAGACATTACAATATTAATGACAAACTGCTTTGTGTTCCTTATATTTGCCAGCGTATCTTTTGTCGTCCCGTCACGTTCCCCTACCCCGGGACCAATAGAGATGCACAATGTCGGCGGGTTTCTGGAGGCAACCGTAAAAAAGCTGAATGGCGCCAAGTTGCGGTTGCCTGCTTCATCGACCGTCGAGACCCAAGCAATTGGGCGCGGGACAATCGAACCGGTCATCAATTTGTAGGCATTCTTGTTATCGAGATCACGTAAGTCGAAATTCATGGCTTCACTCCTCTTTCTTCTTGCTGCACCTTGTTAGCAGCCAGCTTCTTGCAAGTATCTTCCATCTTTTTTTACGCCAAGTCAATTTTCTTCAATTCCGCTTTTTTCTCCACTGTCAGTGGCACCAAGTAGGAACCGACAACCGCGATAAAGAAGTTTGCTGCCAAGCCGATCACGCCCCCATGGATGCCAAAAATTGTTTTATGCCCAGTCCATGTGAGTACCCCTGCAATGATCGCACCGACCAGCATGCCCCAAAATACGGGTTGTGCCGCCATTCGTTTCCAGTAAAGCCCCAACACAAAAGCCGGGAACACTTGAACGAGTAATTCGAACTTCAGAACAAAGATTTCATAAAGCGTGGCCGGCGGATTCCAGGCAATCCATAGCAACAAGCCAACCGCAAAAATGCCCGTTACCTTTCCGACCATTACTTTCTTTTTTTGCGGAGCATCTGGATTGATAAAGCGTCCGTAAATATCATTTGAAACGATCGACGAAAAACTGAGCAGTACTGAGTCGGCCGTCGAGACGATCGCTGCAACGATGGCGCCAAAAAAGATGATCATGACCCAATAGAAGAATCCGTTGATTCCCGCAATTTCATTGGCCATCAAACCGACCAGCTGCTCTGAACCTGCCGTATCCAAGTTTGGGATCATCGCGATGCCTAAAATTCCAATAATGAATACCAGCCCCGTCGTAATAGGCGGCATCCATGCCATGCGGGAGAAAGAACGCTTTAATGTGCGTTCGCTGTCAGCTGCGAAGATGCGCTGGACAGCATGAGGATAAATAGCCGCCCCAAGCCCGACCAAAAGCAGCATGCTGAACCAATTGACAGACGTCATCATGTCCGGCACACCGAGCTTGGCCGGCTCATTTTCTGCGATAAACTGTGTGGCCGATGAAAAATTTCCGCCAACCAAATACAGCGCTCCCGCCAAAAAGATAACAATGCCGACCATCAGGACGAGGCCTTGCATAACATCCGTGAATGCAACCGCTTTCATCCCTCCCAACCATTCATAGATAAGCATGACCACGACAAATGCGATAACAGCCGCTTGGTAAGGAATGGTCCCGCCAGTAAGGCTCGACGCTGCATGCCCAATGGCCACCAATTGTTCCAACAGATAATTCCCAAGTCCCCAAAGCATAAGAATGACGGCTAAAATAGTTACTGCCTTTGAATTAAATCGGTGAGAAATCCAATCTGCTGGCGTGATAAAGTTCATCTTCTTCGACACGACATACATCCGCGGCGCAAAAAGGAGGTACACGCCGATAATGATTGTCATGAACGAAATTGACTGCAGCCATGAAAAACCTGTCCGATAGGCAGTAGGCGCATAGCCTATGATAGTGTTCCCGCTGTATTGTGTTGCATAAAGTGTAAAAAACAAAGCGACGATCCCAAGGTTTTTCCCTGCGAGATAATAATTGCTCATCGTGTCATGAAGCGTTTTATCGCCTCTGCCTGAGAAATAGCCGATTAGCAGCATGATGACAGCGTATGCAGAAAGAATCAGTACGCCATCCAGGCCAGCAAACACCAAATCATTCATTTACTTTCCTCCTTTTTTCTGCCTCTTCCTCTTCTTCGACAATATTCCACTCTTTCAATGTGACCCAGCTCAAAAAGCCGCATAGAATCAATGAAAAAGCCAAGATGATCAATGCCCAATAAGGAACACCGAAAATCAACGGTTCATAAGAGCCGATGGGCAAGTACCAGGGGACGTTGCCGATTACGATCAATACCAGTGAAATCCATATCCATTTTTTGCGGATCGGCTCTTTGATTTGTTTGTGTTCCATACTCCACGCTCCTTTTCATAATGCCGTTCAGGATTTCATCCGCTAAAGCGTATAATAAAGACGGTGCTGCTTTTCAAAAGCTGTGATTTGTTCAGCGTGCTGTATCGTATCGGAAATTTCGTCCATCCCTGCAAGCAGCATTTGCTTCCGGTACTCATCTACCTCAAACTCTCGCTTCCACCCATTCGCATCCTGAATACACTGCGACTCTAGGTCAACTGTCAACGTAGTGTCTTGTTGTGCTTGGGTTTGATCAAACAGCTGCTGGATATCCGCTTTGGGCAGCCGAATCGGCAATAAGCCGTTTTTAAAACAGTTGTTGTAAAAGATATCAGCAAAAGAAGGCGCAATAACTACGCGGATTCCAAAATCTTCAATTGCCCAAGGCGCATGTTCTCTGGAAGAGCCGCAACCGAAATTGTCGCGCGTCAACAGGATCGAGGCATTTCTATAAGGGGGCTGATTTAAAATAAAGTCTTCATTTTCTTTTCCATCTGAACCAAAACGCCAGTCATAAAACAGAAACTGTCCATACCCTTTTTTTTCGATACGCTTCAGGAATTGCTTCGGAATGATCGCATCAGTATCAATATTTGCACGATCGAGCGGCACGACCATCCCTGTATGCTTGTCTAATGCCTTCATCCCATTCCCTCCTGACTGGTTTTAAGGGGCCAATCCCGGACGTCGGTAAAATGCCCAGTGATGGCAGCGGCGGCAGCCATGGCAGGGCTGACCAAATGAGTCCGCGACTGTCGTCCTTGACGGCCTTCGAAATTTCGATTGGATGTGGAAGCGACGCGATCCCCGGGCTGTGCAATATCCGGATTCATTCCCAAGCACATGCTGCAGCCGGCGTCGCGCCATTCGAATCCTGCAGTTGTGAAGATGTGATCCAGGCCTTCTGTTTCCGCTTGGGTTTTGACTGCCTGAGAACCCGGCACAACGAGTGCACGCACGCCTTGCTTTACTTGGTAGCCACTGACTGTTGCAGCTGCTTCACGCAAATCTTCGATACGTCCATTCGTACACGATCCGATGAAAACCGTATCGACTGTAATATCCTGGATTTTTGTTCCCGGCTCTAAATCCATATAAGCCAGTGCGCTTCTTGAGATTTTTTGTTGTTCGAGAGAAAGATCATCAAGCGATGGCACGCGGCCGTTAATGGATACAACCATTCCCGGGTTCGTCCCCCAGGTCACTTGCGGTTCTACTAGACTGCAGTCAAACTCCACAACTTGATCAAAAACGGCTTTTTTGTCGGTTGTTAACTCTTTCCAATCGGCAACCGCTTGTTTCCAATCTTCGCCTTTCGGAGCATACGGTTTGTCCTTCAAATACTCGAATGTGGTTTCGTCGGGTGCGATCATGCCGGCACGGGCACCGATTTCAATCGACATATTGCAAATGGTCATGCGTTCTTCCATCGTCATTTTCCGGATGGCTTCGCCTCGATATTCCAACGTATAGCCGGTCGCAAAATCATGGCCGTAGTGGCCGATCAAGGCCAAAATTAAATCTTTCGCGGCCGTTCCTTTTGGAAGTATTCCTTGAAATTCCACCGCCATCGTTTTCGAACGGCCTTGCTTTAAGGTTTGCGTAGCAAGCACATGCTCGACTTCACTTGTCCCAATGCCAAAAGCAAGCGTGCCGAACGCACCATGAGTGGCCGTATGGCTGTCGCCGCAGACAATCGTCTGTCCAGGTTGGGTCAAGCCGAGTTCCGGTGCAATAATGTGAACGATTCCTTGTCTCTTATGAAACAAATCAAAGAGCTTGATATTAAAGTCGCTGCAATTTTTACGCAGCGCTTCCACTTGCTTTTCCGCAATTTTATCTTCAAAAGGCAAATCGCGGCCAAGGGTCGGGATGCTGTGGTCCATCGTCGCCAACGTCCGATCGGGGCGCCGCACTTTCCGCCCTTCGCTTCGCAAACCGTCAAATGCTTGGGGAGAAGTCACTTCGTGCACTAAATGCAAGTCGATATAAAGAATATCCGGTTGGTTTTCCTGCTTTACCGCCACGTGCCGATCCCATATTTTTTCGTATAATGTCTTTCCCACTCTCATCACTCCTTAGATGATTTTTCGATCATCCAGCTCCTGTAATTTTTGCTCATTGTATTCGAGTAGCTTCCCGTACACGGAGGCATTATCCTTGCCGGCTTTTTCAGCGCCGACATGCTTTACTTCGCCCGGCGTCCGGCTGAGTTTCGGCACTACTCCAGGCATCGGGAATTCCCCAAGAGTCGGATGCTCTCGCTTGATGATCATTTCACGCGCTTCATAATGCGGATCTTCCACAATATCTTTCGCTGTATAAATCAAACCGGAAGGGACGCCTTTTTCGGCCAGGATCTCAAGTGCTTCATGCGTCTCTTGCGACTTTGTCCATACTTCAATTAATTCGTCGAGCTCTGTCATATGTTCACTTCTGGCGTGGTGCGTGTGGTATCTTGGATCTTCAAAAAGCTCCGGCTTGTCCATCGCCTCACACAAACGCTTGAACACGCCATCTGCGTTGGCACCGATGACAATATATGTGCCGTCTTTTGTTTTATAGATATTCGACGGTGCCACTCCCGGGAGAATATTGCCCATGCGTTCACGAACATAACCCGCAAGCAAATAATCTGGGATCGTACTTTCCATGACTGAGAAAACCGATTCGTATATCGCGGTATCGACGATTTGCCCTTTTCCTGAATGATGACGTTCATGAAGTGCCGTCAATGTGCCGATAGTGGCAAATAATGCAGCCAGTGTATCGCCGATGGAAATGCCAATTCGGGAAGGGGCTCTGTCTGGAAAACCGGTCACATTGCGGATGCCGCCCATTGCTTCTCCAACGCTTCCAAAACCTGCGCGTTCACGGTAAGGTCCCGTTTGTCCGTATCCAGACGTCCTTGTCATGATGATGGAAGGATTGATTTCAGCAAGTTGTTCGTAAGACAAATCCCACTTTTCCATTGTTCCTGGACGGAAATTCTCAATCACAATATCCGCATTCTTAACGAGTTCTCTAAAGATTTCCTGGCCTTCAACAGCTCGCAGGTTTAACGTGATTGACTTTTTGTTGCGGGACTGGATCGGCCACCATAGCCCCTCTCCGTCTTTTTGCTGTCCCCACTCACGGAGCGGATCGGATTTGTCAGGGGCTTCAATCTTAATAATTTCTGCGCCGAAATCGCCGAGCATGCGGCCAGTGAACGGACCGGCCAAAAGCGTTCCCAATTCCAGCACGCGGATTCCCTCCAAAGGCAATTTTCCTTCCTCTGCGTATTCACTATGGAGTCCGATAGCATCTTTCAGATTTGTCATACAGGGCACCTCCGTTTATTTATTGCATTGTATGCAATATGATTGATTTACTGTGATTTTTTACTTAACGAAAAGTTAAAAAGTATTCAAAAATCGCTGAGTTAGAGGATTCCAATTTATGATATTTAAATATTCTAACAATTAGCAATTGATTAAAAAATAACATATTGTATACAATAGCGTCAATGGTATTTATGAAATTATATTTTAAACGGATAGCTCCTTGTTTTGATTGGTTTTTACAAACTGTAGAATTAGTTGCAATGGATTTATTTGTCTATCTTTTCAATTTTGTATACAATAAATCCAAGAGGTGTTTACTGTGAATACGTACGAGTTCATTAAAAACGAAATCATTCTTGGCCAACTGCCTCCAGGTAAGCGGCTGACAGAAGAAGCGCTTGCCGATCGGCTGAAAGTAAGCCGCACTCCTATAAGAGAAGCCATCAAACAATTAGAGTCCGACGGCTTGATTACGCCATTCCAGAGACGGGGATACGTCGTTCGTGAGTTTTCCATTCAAGACATCCGCCAAATTTACAATGTCCGCGCTTTGCTGGAAAGCCACGGGACGAGTGAAGCGGCTATTCACCGGACAACTGAAGAAGTCGAGCGTATACATGAACGAA
>JASKZU010000016.1 GCA_030147455.1 Planococcus sp. (in: firmicutes)
AGTCTCAAAAAAATGTAGCAGGAATGTGACAAAGCCAGTGTTTCATTAAAAAAATTACATTCAACTATATATAAACGAAGCTTGATGTTGTATAATGATTGTAGAGCTTCTAAACAATAGTGATTCTAATCTAAGAATTAATCAAACAGAACGCCTATGAATCCGAAAGGAAGTGCTCCATTATGATGGTTACATTATTTACTTCTCCAAGCTGCACATCTTGCCGTAAGGCCAAAGCGTGGCTGGAAGAACATGATATTCCATATACAGAACGCAACATTTTCTCTGAACCTTTAACAATCAGCGAAATTAAAGAAATTTTAAGAATGACAGAGGACGGTACAGATGAAATTATCTCGACTCGTTCGAAAATCTTCCAAAAACTTAATGTAGATGTCGAAAGTCTGCCATTGCAACGCCTTTACGAATTAATCCAGGAGCATCCGGGATTGCTTCGCCGCCCGATTATCATGGATGAAAAGCGTTTGCAGGTAGGTTATAACGAAGACGAGATCCGCCGTTTCCTTCCGCGTAAAGTGCGTGCATATCAATTGCTGGAAGCTCAGCGCATGGTTAACTAAGAAAAACGAAAAACAAGCTGTCCGGTCTTTATGGCATTTCATAAGGGGTCCGGGACAGCTTTTCTTTATACCGATTAGTTGCAAAAATCTGTCGATTCAATTAGACTCAAAGTTAATTATCTTTGATGCCTTCTTTAGGCAAAAAAATGTTTTTTAGCTATAAGGAAAGGTATAATAAAAGTAGTTACAAATCACGGCTTTTGAGGGATTCCTCTTAATCCGATCCGAAAAGGAGAGGTGTAAAATGGAAATAGAACGCATTAACGATAACACAGTGAAATTTTACATTTCCTATCTCGATGTCGAAGAGCGAGGGTTTAGCCGTGACGAAATTTGGTTTAACAGAGACAAAAGCGAAGAGCTTTTCTGGGAAATGATGGATGAAGTCAATGAAGAAGCCGATTTCGTTATGGAAGGCCCCTTATGGATCCAAGTACAGGCTATGGACAAAGGACTTGAAGTTACTGTGACACGTGCACAATTAACTAAAGATGGGCAAAAACTTGATTTGCCGGATGACATAGAAGAGCGACGTAAAATGTTTGCAGGTGAAGAAGCTGGTACGCAGGAATTTGATGAATTCGAACCGGTGTATGATGACAGCGACGTAAAAAAACTGGATTACTCTTTTATTTTCTCTGAAATCGAAGAGTTGCTGCCAATTGCCAATCGCTTAATGTATATGCCACTGGATACAGCAGTATATCATTTTGAAGGCAAATACTATCTGCATATCAGTTTCGATGAAATTCTTCATTCTGAAAAAGACATGAAAAATCAATTGAGC
This sequence comes from Planococcus sp. (in: firmicutes), assembly GCA_030147455.1. Taxonomy (GTDB): domain Bacteria; phylum Bacillota; class Bacilli; order Bacillales_A; family Planococcaceae; genus Planococcus. The sequence continues at coordinate 1,369 of JASKZU010000016.1, forward strand.
GTGATTACTGAGTATATACAGCAATCACCCATGACGATTCATCGCTTGGAAGAATACGGCAAACAAATCTTTAAAGAAGATGCACTTGCCAATGTCCTTCATTATTTTGGTTAAAACTTAAACCTCCCCTTGGGGAGGTTTTTTTATTGCTTCCGTTTTTCTGATTGCTTACACTAAAGAAAAAGGAGAGTGATTTTTATATTAACTGCCTTGCATGACCAAAAGCTATTCGTTTTACAGGAGCATCACACCCGCGATGAATTGATTAGAATGCGCCTGGCTTCCAATAATTTTCATTGCCCGGTTTGCCGAGCCCCAGTTGTCTTAAAAATCGGCACAGTGAACATTCCCCATTTTGCCCATCTTCAGAAGCATTCATGCAGCGCCGGCAATGAGCCTGAAACTAAAGTTCACTTGCTTGGCAAATCGCGTTTGTCCTCGTTTTTTCATCAGCAAAAAATTTCTTCGCAATTAGAGCAATATCTTCCGTCCATCAAACAGCGTCCCGACCTTTTGCTTCCACGACATGCAGTGGAATTCCAGTGCAGTGCATTATCGGCAGAGGATGTGCAAAGGCGCAGTGCGGGATACCGTTCTTTGCAGCTTGAACCTTTGTGGATACGTGGTGCTGAAAAGATGCCAATGAAAGGTCCCAGCATTTTTCGGATACGCTGGTTCGAACGGGAAATGTTTCTTGGTCCTCCTGAACGGCCTTATCTTCTATTTTTTCACCCCGAACAATCCCTCTTTATTTACTATTCGAACTTACTTTATGTCCACGCCAATTGCTGGGTGGGCAAAGCCTCTTTTCTTCCTGCAGAGCAGCAAGTATTTCCTTTTGCAGTACCCAGGCCAATCAGCCGGATAGAATATGAAAAAGCGGCAGCGTTATTTAAAGTTGAAAGAAAACGCTTTATCCGCTCTCAGCTATTTGCGAAAAACCGCATGACTAATGATTTCTGGCGTCTGAGTTATGAGCTGGGGCTTTCTAAACAAGCGTTGCCAAATATATTCGGCATTCCGTTGCCAGGCGGGCATTGGATCAAAGAACATCCGCTTATTTGGCAAATGAAAACAGCCTGGGCGCTGGAAAAGGGATGGGAGCTGGAAATGCTGATCGAAACCAATAAGCTGGGACCCTTTTTTTCCGGCAAAGAGCGTGTGCTGGAACTGCTGTCTCTCTACAAAGATATATATACTGCAGGAATGGAAAGAAGCTCTTCAGAAATTGATGAGGTTTGTTACAGGTTGCTTGCAAAAGCGTGGGAAAATTGAGAAAATAAGATGTAGTTCGTATCCCGAAAGAAGGGAATAAGAGGAGGCAGCCAAATGACAGAAAAATTATTGACTCGAGAAGAAGTGCCGGAACAACTCACGTGGCGCTTAGAAGATATTTTTGAAACCAATGCACGATGGGAAGAAGAATTCAATGCCGTATCAGATCTTGCTGAGCAGGCAGGAAAATACGAAGGTACGTTATCAAACGGCGCTGATGCGCTCTACGAGGCGTTCCGTTTTAAAGATGAGCTGTCTGAACGTCTGCGCAAGTTGTATGCGTACGCTCATATGCGCTACGACCAAGATACGACCAACTCCACTTACCAGGCTATGGATAGCCGCATTAAATCGCTTTACGCCAAGACAGCAGCAGGACTCTCGTTTTTCACGCCTGAAATTTTGTCGCTGGATGAAACCGAATTAAACAAATTGGTAGCAGAACATGAGGGGCTGAATTTGTATAAGCATGCACTGGAAGAACTCAATGCCATGCGTCCGCATGTGTTAAAAGCGGAACAGGAAGCATTGCTTGCCCAAATGTCTGAAGTGGTCGGTGCTTCTTCCGAAACATTCGGCATGCTCAACAACGCAGACCTTGAGTTTCCGGAGATTGAAAATGAAGACGGTGAGAAAGTCCAGATCACACATGGCAACTATATTCGTTTTCTGGAAAGCAAGGACCGCAAAGTGCGTGAAGCTGCATTTAAAGCGGTTTATGCCACTTATGGAAAGTTCCGCAATACGTTCGCCTCGACATTGTCCGGAAATGTAAAACGCGACAACGTGCATGCGAAAATTCGCAATTATAGTTCTGCACGAGAAGCAGCACTTTCGGATGACCATATTCCTGAAGCGGTTTACGACCAATTGGTTGAAACGGTCAACAACAACTTGCACTTGCTTCACCGTTATGTGGCGCTTCGCAAACAAGTACTTGGCATCGATAAAGTCCATATGTACGATATGCACACGCCGCTCGTCCAGGAAGCTAAAATGGAAATTCCTTATGAACAAGCAACTGGCATGATGCTCGATGGGCTTCGTAAGCTGGGCGAAGAATACACGAGCATTGTTCAATCCGGTATCGATAACCGCTGGGTCGATGTAAAGGAAAACAAAGGAAAGCGCAGCGGCGCTTATTCTTCCGGTGCATACGGCACCAACCCGTACATTTTGATGAATTGGCAAGACAACGTGGACAATCTGTTTACATTGGCACATGAATTCGGGCATAGCGTCCACAGCTACTATACGCGTGAAAATCAGCCGTACGTATACGGTGATTATTCGATCTTTGTGGCGGAAGTGGCTTCTACAACAAACGAAGCGCTGTTGAACGAGCATCTTGTTCAGACGACTGAGGATGAGCAAAAACGAATTTATTTGTTGAACCACTGGTTGGACGGGTTCCGCGGAACGGTTTTCCGTCAAACAATGTTTGCTGAATTTGAGCATTTGATTCACCAAATGGATCAAAATGGCGAAGCTTTGACCGCTGATCGGTTGACAGAAGTATATTACGAGCTGAATAAAAAATATTTCGGCGAAGATGCAGCAGTAGATGAAGAAATTGGTCTAGAATGGGCACGCATTCCTCATTTTTACTACAATTATTATGTGTTCCAATATGCAACTGGCTTTAGTGCGGCAACCGCACTTAGCAAGAAAATTCTTGAAGAAGGCGAGCCGGCAGTTGAACGCTATATCAATGAGTTCCTAAAAGCCGGCAGCTCGGATTATCCAATCGAAGTCTTGAAAAAAGCCGGTGTTGATATGGCATCTCCACAGCCTGTAGAAGAGGCTTGCAAAGTCTTCGGCGAAAAGCTCGAGGAGCTGGAAGCTTTGTTGTTAAAAAAATAAGTTGAATTACTGCCCATTGCTTCCTGTGTGAAGCAATGGGTTTTTACATTGGCTGAAATGTAAATAGATAACTAGTTTATAAAAGTTTTTTGTTATTTTTATATAGCTATTTAAATGAACTAATAATGAAAGCACCAGATATTATGACAGCTTTGTGAAAAAGTATGTGATTTATTGCATTAACTATTATGCCATGATAAGATTAAGTTGTGAAATTAATCACATACAAACATACACCCCTTTGTTTGAGCGTGAACATTTCTCCCATCCCCTTTGTGTAAGATATGAAAGGCGCCTTCCGGACGTGGAAGGCGCCTTTCGCTTGTTCAAGTATAAAGATACAAAGAAAAACAGCTTTGCCTCTTTATGTAAGAGGGCAAGGCTGTTTGACTTTCCATATGGTTTCGTCGTGCATGGAAATGCGCTCGAGTTTTTGCTGGAGCACTTGTTTTTTCAGTTCACGTTCTGCCGTTTGTTCAGTGATGTTGTAAATGCTAGCTATTTCGTGTGTCGCCATTGTTTGGTATTGAATGAACAGTTCATCAAGAGAAGGCGGGGATTGTCGGTCCAGCTGATCTGTACCCAACATTTCCTGTAAGATGGTCAAATAAACGTCATATGAATAAAGGCCTGAAACTTTGACGCCTTCGTCCTCGATGCATTCATTAAAAAAGACGATGCTCGGTACTTCTGTAATCTCCATCTCCCGCGTAATCCGCAGATCACACTGAAAAGCTTTTGCGCTGTGAATCGAGTGAAAGTCATCTTTAAATTCCTCGTGGTCCAGCTCGGCTTCTAGTGCGATGTCCAGAAGCACTTGATAAGAAGTCACATTTTTCGACTGAAGAAACAAATGCTCCTGTAATTTATGGAGAAAGCGGATGCCTGCACGTTTACCTTGCAGTTCAGCTGCTTTAATGGCCACTGATGGAAGCGCAGGATGCTCTAAAGCGTCTTTTTCCAAACCATCATTTTTTACAACTGTATTGAGCGCGGACAATTGCGTACTCAAAACAATCCGCATAGAAAAGTAATGTCCATATTCAATTTGCAGTTTGCGGATGATGGATTGAAGATTCCAGCATGTTGGATTCATCGGATCCATAAACACATACAATTCCATTGGTTTGCAAGGTACTTTGGGTTCGAGGATTTCCTCTGCCAGATTCAGGTTGCTCACTCCAACTCCTCCTCACTATAGTCGTTCACCATATGGTGCGCTGTTAAGACTAGGCGATTAAAGAAGGTCTCACGGAACTGTCCGCTGAGGCCGACTTCATCCATAGCCTCGCTCATGCATTCGAGCCAAGCCTGAGCCCGGTCAGGGGTAATTGGAAATGGATGGTGTCTCGCTTTTAAGCGCGGATGTCCATGCTCTTCTGAATAAATATTCGGTCCGCCCAAATATTGCGTTAAAAATTGCTTTTGCTTCCGGGCGGTTTCGGTTAGGTCATTGGGAAAAATGGGCGCAAGTTGTGGGTGGGCTGAGACGCGTTTGTAGAAAGCATCCACCAATTTCGATAATGTTTCCGCACCAATTTGGTCATACGGAATTAATGGTTTTCCAGTCATCGATCCTGTCCCCTTTGTTAGTACTGTAAACCCATTCTATCAACGCAAGGTGAATATCTCAAACAACTCGCATATGAACATGCGGCAAAACGGCTATTGCTTTTGTGCTGACTGCATAAAACGGGCGATTTTTTTGTCCGCAGGGCGCACCGGAATTGCTTTTTTCTCCAGCAAATCAACGAACTTCACATGACCCGTTGCCTCATCTGACACCTCGTATTCCATTTCAAAATCTTCTATGCCGCAATACTCGGAATGGTCGAGAACAAGCAAACCGCCTTCATATGGAAGTTCAATGCGGTGGGTAGTCAGCGACCCAATTTTTTGCAGTTCGGCAGGAGAGACGTTCAAACGTTCGAGCTCTGCCTTTACTTCAGGAGCATCAAAGCCGGCAGATTGCATGATGGCTTCAGCCTGTTCAGCATTTAAGGAGTCGGTTGTTTCAAAATTGCCGGAGGGCGCCGGTGTTTTCAGCGTGCATTCAAAGTGATCGCCGATTTGGCGTATGCGCAAAGCCGATTTTTGTCCGCGCAGCCCAAAGTCAGGCGTATCAAAATAATGATTTGTCTGACTGACGGGTGTTTGTTTTGTTTCAGCCGCCAACATCGCGTATTCTTCTCGTGTCAGCATGTTTTTAAATTCGATTTCAAGTTCTTTGGACATGACTTCACCTCGTTTAAGATTAATTTCATTATCGGATAGTTCAGTGCAATCTGCAAGATGAGGGCTTGCTGTGTTAAAATAGCGGTATGAGAAAAAGGCTCTGCTGTTAGGGCTTTAATGCATAATGAATTTGCAAACGGGCAGTAAGGGGGATTAGCCATGGGTCAATGGAATCAATTCTTGACGCCATATAAGCAAGCGGTGGACGAAATGAAAGTGAAATTCAAAGGAATGCGCAAGCAATTCGAAACAAATAATACCAATTCACCGATCGAGTTTGTAACGGGCCGTGTAAAGCCGCTTGCCAGCATCTATGATAAAACGATGGAAAAAGGGCTGGTATTTGAACCGTCGGAAGAGCTTGCCAAACAACTGCAGGATATTGCCGGCTTGCGGATGATGTGCCAGTTTGTCGGAGATATCCAAACAGTAGTGGAACTTCTTAGGAAGCGAAACGATTTGCGGATTGTAGAAGAAAAAGATTATATTTCCCAAGAAAAGCAAAGCGGCTACCGATCGTATCATGTCATCATTGAGTATCCAGTACAGACCATCGACGGTGAACAATTGATTTATGCGGAAATTCAAATCCGGACGCTCGCGATGAACTTTTGGGCATCGATCGAGCATTCGCTGAATTATAAATACAAAGGGGTTTTCCCGGAGGAAATTAAACTTCGCCTGCAGCGTGCAGCTGAAGCGGCGTTTCAACTGGACGAGGAAATGACGCAGATCCGTGATGAAATTCAAGAAGCGCAAGCCTATTTTACAGAGTTTAAAGAATCCCCCGGCACGAGATTTCCGACAAATACGGAAGGAGGGCGAAAAGAAACATGAAATTCCACATTATTTCAAGAAGCGATGAATTGTCTAACCGGCTAATGGGCGAAGCCCGCACATACTTGGAGGACTTCGGAATGGAATGGAACGAGGAAGAGCCGCAAATCGTCTTGTCGATCGGCGGCGACGGAACGCTGCTTCATGCGTTTCATAAATACAGAGACCGCTTAGATTCTGTAGCGTTCGTAGGGATTCACACAGGACACCTTGGCTTTTATGCAGACTGGAAGCCGATTGAAATCGAAAAGCTTGTGTTGGCGATCGCCAAGAAGCAGTTTGAAGTGATTGAATACCCGCTGCTGGAAGTGACGGTGCATTACCGGAACGGCCAGGAGCCTTCCGTATACTTGGCGTTAAACGAATCGACCGTAAAATCACCCGACGTTACGCTCGTAATGGATGTCTTCTTAAATGACAGCCATTTTGAACGATTCCGCGGCGACGGTCTTTGCATGTCGACTCCTTCTGGAAGCACAGCATACAATAAAGCCCTGGGCGGTGCGATTATCCATCCTTCGCTGCAGGCAATGCAATTGACGGAAATGGCTTCCATCAATAACCGCGTGTTCCGTACGGTCGGTTCTCCGCTTGTGCTGCCGGCTCACCACCGCTGCGCGCTGCTTCCTGTAAAAGCGCCGGACTTCATGGTAACGGTCGACCACTTCCAATTGCTTCATAAAGATGTTGAGTCAATTGAATACCGGGTGGCCAAAGAAAAAGTCCGTTTTGCAAGGTTCCGTGCATTCCCGTTCTGGCGCCGTGTCCATGACTCGTTCATTGACAGCGAGATATCGGAGGACTGAAAAATGAAGGCTTTTCAAGTAGAATTTACAGCAACAGAACGTGGTTTGCTCCGCGACGCACTTAAACAATATGGCATTTCCAAAAGAACATTGGCTTCCGTTAAATACAGCGGCGGCCATTTATTAGTCAACGGTTCGGAAGTGACGGTCAGGCATTCGCTGGAAACAGGGGATGCCGTGACCGTTATTTTTCCGAAAGAAACGCATGGCAAAGGCTTGACCGCTGAAAAAGGCAGTCTCGAAATTATCTACGAAGACGATTCGCTATTGATCGTTAATAAACCGGCGGGACAAAATACGATTCCATCCCGTGAGCAGCCGCTTGGCAGCTTGGCAAACGTCGTCGCTGGCCACTTCGAAGAGCATGGCATTCCTTCGACGCTTCATATAGCGACACGGCTCGACAAAGATACATCCGGTTTGGTGTGCATCGCCAAAAATCGCCATATTCATCACTTGCTTTCCTTGCAACAGCAAAATAAACAAATGAACCGGCGCTATGAAGCGTTTGTCCACGGGCAGGTGAGCCGGAAGGAAGCTATCATTACAGCCCCGATCGCCAGAAAAGGCACAAGCATCATCGAGCGCGAAGTGCGTGCAGATGGAAAGTTTGCCGAAACCGAACTGCAAGTGGTTCGTAAGCTTGAGCATGCTACCCACGTCCGTTTAAAACTCAATACAGGAAGAACTCATCAAATCCGTGTACATATGGCCTATATCGGCCATGCGCTGCTCGGTGATGATTTGTACGGCGGCGACCGCAGCCTTATCGATAGGCAGGCACTGCACTGTGCTGAACTGGAACTGGACCATCCATTGACCGGCAAGCGGCTTTTTTTTACGTCGCCGCTTGCCGTCGACATGAAAGCTTTGCTTTAATCGAATTGATGAAAGCGTCCGGGTTGATAAGGCTGCTTGGATGCTATGCTGCAAATTTCCATTTCGGGATAGCGCAGCGCACTGAGCGCGCCGCCGAATATGCATCCAGTATCGATGTTGACGGTGTGCCGGCAAAAATAAGGGCTTGCTACAGGTGTGTGGCCATAAACGATCCAAGGTTGCCCGCTATAACGGCGCGCCCAATTTCCACGGACCGGCCGTCCGTCAGAATGGAAATTCCCCGTAATTTCGCCGTATAATGCGAAAGTGATGATGCGCCGGCTGAGGGGCTGTCCGATCATATCTTCCTGAAGCCCGGCATGAACGACGATCAACTCTTTGGATAGCTGATGGTATAAAGGCAGCTGCTCGTAAAAACGAAGATAGCGCGTTTTAAAATGCTGCTGTTCGGTTTTTTCGAGCGCGCGCCACTGGCTGACTGTCAGCTCCAAGCCGTGCGTCAGTTCAACTTTGTTGCCTTTAAAAAAACGGTATAATTTGTTGCAATGATTGCCTGGGGCATAGTAAAGCGTCCCGTGGTCCTGCATGGCAAACAATAGCCGTAAAACGCCGAGTGAATCAGGGCCGCGGTCCATGGCGTCCCCAACAAAAGCAAGTGCACGGACTTCAGGGTGAACGGGGACCCCTTCGCGGAATTTATAGCCAAGCCGGCCGATCAATTCGATCAGCTCGTCAAAACATCCGTGAATATCACCTATTACATCATATTTCATATTCATCAGCTCCTATGTATGCTTTACTAAACCAGTGTACCGTATAACTCGAAGAAAGATGAACAGATTGAAAGGAGGGAGAATAGACGATGGAAGAAACATTGATCCGCGACGAAGAATTAAATGAAGAACTGATGCTCAGCCTATTGCAGCAAGGAGATGTCAAAGCATTCCGGGAAGATTTCCTGTCCCATCATCCATACGACCAAGCAAGTTTTTACGAGAAAGCGGACGAAGAAACAAGGCAGCTGCTTTATCAATATCTCTCTCCGAAGGAAATGGCGGATATATTTGAAGCCATTGAATTGGATGATGATGAATACGAAGATTTGTTCAAAGAAATGGACACGCGCTATGCATCGGATATCCTCTCCTATATGTACACCGATGATGCGGTCGATGTGCTCAACGAGCTGAACAAAGACCAAGTGGCAAGTTATTTGACGATCATGGATAAAGAGTCTGCGCAGCAGATCAAGGATTTATTGCACTACGAAGAATATACGGCCGGTTCGATCATGACGACGGAATTTGTCGCCATCCCGCAGAATTCAACCGTACGGTCGGCGATGAATATTTTGCGCAACGCAGCACCGAAAGCGGAGACCATTTATTATGTGTTTGTGGTTGATGAAGACCGCCGCTTGTCCGGTATTGTCACATTGCGTGATTTGATTGTAGCGGATGAAGACACGCTGATCGAGATGATCATGAACGAGCGGGTCGTCAGCGTACAAGTAAGCGAGGATCAGGAAGAAGTTGCGCGCATGATCAAAGACTACGACTTTCTCGCATTGCCGGTCGTTGATTTTCAAAATCATTTGCTCGGCATCATTACCGTCGATGACATTATTGACGTACTCGACGAAGAAGCATCGGACGACTACTCGAAACTTGCCGCCGTCTCCGATATGGATACATTTGACCGGGGCCCCTTTGCGGCAGCAAAAAAACGCTTGCCATGGCTGATTTTGCTGACATTCCTCGGGATGCTGACGGCAAACTTGATGGGCTTGTTTGAAGCCACACTTGACCAGGTGGCGCTGCTTGCCGTCTTTATCCCACTCATTGCAGGCATGGCCGGAAACAGCGGAACACAAGCGCTCGCCGTTGCGGTGCGCGGTATTGCGACAGGGGATATTGAAGAAGAAAGCAAAATGAAACTGCTGTTCCGTGAGGCGGGCACCGGTTTGATTACCGGCATTGTCTGTGGGATTGTAGTTGTCGGGCTTGTGTATTTCTGGAAATCAGAACTGCTAATTGGCGTATTGGTCGGAACTGCCGTCACGTGCTCGATTTTCGTAGCGACACTTGCCGGTTCGTTTATCCCCTTGTTGATTCACCGGATGAAAATCGACCCGGCCGTTGCGTCTGGTCCATTTATTACAACGCTCAATGATATTATTTCCATCTTAATTTATTTGGGATTGGCGACAACGTTTTTGACGCAGTTGTAAAACTGCAGATGGTTACAGAAAGTGCGATTGCACTTTCTTTTTTTATGGGGTATTATTAGTACCAGGTATTAAAATAGGAGGAATGAATATGACCATTTCATTGAAAGATAAAACGTACGTTATTATGGGTGTGGCCAACAAACGAAGCATTGCATGGGGAATTGCACGCTCATTGGATGAAGCGGGAGCAAACTTGATTTTTACATATGCAGGAGAGCGTTTCGAGAAATCGGTACGTGATTTGGTGGCGACTCTAGACGGCAACCATGAACAAATTTTGCCGTGTGACGTAACGAGCGACGAAGACGTAGAGAAATGCTTTAGCACGATCAAAGAAACGGTCGGTACGATCGACGGGCTTGCGCATTGCATCGCTTTTGCCAAAACCGAAGAATTGTCAGGCGACTTCTCGGATACTTCCCGCGACGGCTTTCTCTTGGCGCATAACATCAGCTCTTATTCACTAACGATCGTTTCAAAACACGCGAAGCCATTAATGACAGAAGGCGGCAGCATTGTCGCGCTCACGTATATCGGCGGAGAGCGCGTCATGCCAAACTACAACGTCATGGGCGTAGCCAAAGCTTCGCTTGAAATGTCGGTTCGTTATTTGGCGGCCGATCTTGGCCAGCACGGCATTCGCGTTAATGCCATTTCATCAGGCCCGATTCGCACATTGTCTTCAAAAGGCGTCAGCGATTTTAACTCGATTTTGCACGAAATCGAAGAAAAAGCCCCGCTCCGCCGCAACACGACACCAGAAGAAGTCGGCGATACGGCTGCTTTCTTGTTCAGCAATATGTCGCGCGGCATTACAGGCGAAGTGCTTCACGTCGACAGCGGCTATCACATCCTTTAATTATCTGTTCTGCAGAAAAAACCCCTTCCGAATTCGGAAGGGGTTTTGTTATAGTGATTTTTCCATTTGTCGATGGGGAATGCCGGCGTCCATAAATTCCGGAGACGTCACTTCATAGCCAAGCCGCTCGTAGAACGGTATTGCATGGCTTTGTGAGTTGAGTTTCAAGCGGAAATAGCCGATGTTGCGTGCGTATTCCTCAAGCTGTTCCATCATTTCAGCGCCAAAGTGGTGTCCGCGGTATTCAGGCAGTACGCAAACGCGTTCGACTTTGCCGGTGCCTTGTTCCAGTTCGCGGATTCGCGCGGCAGCGATCGGCTGTTCCAGTTCATAGCCGACAAAGTGAGTAGAACTTTCATCAAATTCATCCATTTCGACGTGAA
>JASKZU010000074.1 GCA_030147455.1 Planococcus sp. (in: firmicutes)
TCAGCGTTTCGCCGATTTTTGCCGCTTGATCCGAGATTTCCGGATTAAAGACGACCTGGACAATCCCGGAACGATCGCGGACATCTACAAAAATTAAGCCGCCTAAGTCGCGGCGTTTTTGTACCCATCCTTTTAAAGAGACGCGCTGGCCGATCGCTGTTTCGTTTACTTCACCGCAATAATGTGTTCTTGACATAATTATTCCTCCAATGATTTCAATTTCTCGATGGTTGCAGCCAATTGCTCGAACGGCACTTCCTGCTGCTCGCGCTTAGCCATTTGTTTTACGGATGCCTGGCCGCTTTCCAGTTCAGATTCGCCGATTACGATGACAAAGCGGGCTTGTTTGCGATCAGCTGATTTTATCTGCGCTTTCATCTTGCGGTCGGAAAAGTCCATGTCTGCAGAAATGCCGGCTGCCCGAAGATCCCGGACCACGGAGACAGCTTTCTTTTTCGACTGCGCGTCCATGGCAATAACGTAGGCATCAAGCGTTTGGTCCTGGCCGATCACCACGTTTTCCATTTCAAGCGCCAGCAGCAAGCGTTCAATGCTCATCGCAAAGCCGATGCCGGGAGATTCCGGTCCGCCCAGATCTTCCACAAGCCCGTTGTAACGCCCGCCCCCGGCCAGTGTCGTGATCGCGCCGAATCCTGGCGCCTCGCTCATAATTTCGAATGCAGTGTGGTTGTAATAATCCAGCCCGCGCACCAAATTCGGATCAACGATAAATTCAATATCCATTTCATTCAAATATTCTTTTACTTGGTCGAAATAAGCACTTGATTCTTCGTTTAAGAAATCCGTTAAAGAAGGTGCAGTTGCCATTAGCGGGTGGCTGCGATCTACTTTGCAGTCTAATATACGCAGCGGGTTTTTCTCCAAACGGTTTTGGCAGTCGCTGCAGAACTCGCCGATCGATGGTGCAAAGTGTGCGATCAATGCTTCTTTATGCGCCAAACGGCTTTCGGTGTCGCCAAGTGAATTGATGACGAGGCGCAGGCTTTTCAACCCGGAAGTCTTATAGACATCCATTGCCAGCGCAATCACTTCTGCATCGATGGCCGGATCTTTAGAGCCGATCGCTTCGACGCCGAACTGAACGAATTGCCGCATGCGGCCTGCTTGCGGCCGTTCGTAACGGAACATTGGTCCTGTATAATAAAGTTTGACCGGCTGGTCGGGCTGGCCGAACAATTTGTTTTCCACATATGAACGTACGACAGAAGCAGTGCCTTCCGGACGCAGCGTCAGTGAACGCTCGCCTCTGTCTTGAAACGTGTACATTTCTTTTTGGACAATGTCAGTCGTATCGCCGACGCCGCGCTGAAACAACTCGGTTGATTCAAAAACAGGCGTGCGTATTTCCTTATACTGATAAAGCTGACATAGCTTATTAATTGTCCGTTCGATTTCCTGCCATTTGGCGGATTGATCCGGCAGCACATCGTATGTGCCGCGCGGTGCTTGGATATTGCCCATAATTTCCCTCTCCTTTTCCATAGAAAAAAGCCCCCGCCCCTTGCAAATGCAAGGGACGAGAGCTTTTGTTTAAGCTTCCGCGGTTCCACCCTAGTTGACGCAACATGCTGCGCCCTCTCTGTCCGGATAACGGCCGGGTCCGTCTCAGCCTAATAAGCGCCATGCGCCTTTCAGTAAAGAGCCTCGAGAGTGTTTTTCATCGCCGATCTCTGCAGGAAAGCTTTCAGCCCGGGGCTTTCCCTCTCTTTTCAGTCGATTCATGCAAGTACTTTCTCCGTCGCAAGCAAAATTATATAAACAGAATAAATCAATCTTAATCAGCCGTTGAAATCTTGTCAAGCTTTTGCACACAATAGCCCCTTTTTTTGATATTATTGCAAGAGATAAACAAAAAGTGAGGAGGCCCGCTATGCAACGACGATTTTTTATTGCTTTGCTGATTTTTGTTTTGGCTTTATCAGGCCTTTCCCCGTTGGATCACTATGTACAAGCGGCTGATGGTGAAATAGCAGCGGCAGGAGCAACAGTCAATATCCGCTCTGGCCCCGGCTTGAGCTATGAAGTCATCGGTTCGTTGAAAAAAGGCGAAACCGCTGCCCAATTGTCACGAAGCGGAGAATGGATTGAAATCCGGCACGGCAACAGCTCTGGCTGGGTCGCTTCATGGCTGGTTTCATCCGGCAATGACGTTGCTGCAGAGGAACTTGCTACTTCATCTGTCGACAGTTTGAACATACGGGCTCAAGCGTCGCTGTCTGCAGCAGTTTTGTCGAAGATGAATGCTGGCGAACAGGCAACTGTCATCGCTTCCCACGGCGATTGGACGGAAATTCAATTCCGCAATGTCCGCGGGTTTGTTTCAAACCAATACATAAGCCTGGCTCCACAGCCGGAACAAGCGGCGCCTGCCGAGCAGACACAAACAAAAGCACTCGAGGAATTAGCTTCATTTCATATTGCGGTTGATGCGTTAAATGTGCGTGCAGAACCGAGCCTGAATGCCAAAATCAAAGATTCTGTTACAAAAGGCCAAGCATTTCCTGTAGAGGACATTCAAGGCAATTGGGTACAGCTGATGCTGTCAGAAGGCGAGACAGGATGGGTGTACTCGTTCTACGGCGAGCTTTCAGATCAACCGGTTGCACAGCCCGCTGATGCAGCATCACCTAAAAAAACAGAAATCGACAGCGTAACCGTCATGACAAACGGCACGAACTTGCGCGCCGGAGCAAACACTTCTGCACAAGTCGTCTCAAGAGTGGACGCCGGAACGCGACTGGAGGTCACGGCAAAGGAAGGCCAGTGGTTTTTAGTGTCCCATAACGGTGAACAAGCTTATATCGCCGAATGGGTCGTCAGTTCGGAAGCCGGCATTGAGACCGCTGAAAATCAGGCGGTTGCGCGGCAGCCCGGTACGCTGAAAGGATTGACGATTGTGCTGGATCCGGGCCACGGCGGCAATGACGGCGGCACAGTAGGCGTACGAAAAACCAATGAAAAAGATTTGACGCTGAAAACAGCGGAGATTCTTTCGCATCATTTGCGCTCTGCCGGCGCTGAAGTAGTCATGACGCGGCAGTCTGATGTCTATGTTGATCTACGCAAGCGCGTCTCGGAAAGCCATCAAGTGGCGGCCGATGCTTTTGTCAGCATCCATTACGATTCAACCGAAGACAGCAGCGTTTCGGGTTTCACATCCTATTACCAGCATCCTTACCAGCAAACACTGGCGGAACACATTAACGGCGGTTTAGCCGGCAAGTTGACGCTGCACAACCGCGGCGCCAGAAAAGGCAATTATCTTGTGCTGCGCGACAACCGCCAAGCAGCGGTTTTGGTCGAACTTGGTTTTTTAAGCAACTTCAATGAAGAGCGCATCGTCTCGAGCGATCAGTTCCGTGAGCAAGCCGCACTCGGTTTGTATAATGGGCTTATCAGTTATTTTGACGACCAGCTCACCCAATAACAAAACGCCCCGGTTCTCTCGAAAGAGAACCGGGGCGTTTTGTTGATTGCTTTAAAATCCGCAGAATTATTTTCTGGAATCGGCCGACTCCACAATAATGGTCACCGGACCGTCATTCACTAATTGCACGTCCATCATGGCGCCAAATCTGCCGGTTTCAACCGTCAGACCATGGCTTCTCAATGCATCATTGAACTTCAGCCATAGCGGCTCGGCCTGATCTGGACGAGCGGCTTCTATAAAGCTCGGGCGCCGCCCTTTTTTAACGTCGCCATATAATGTGAATTGTGAAATCGACAAGACGCTTCCGCCCGCTTCATCGATCGACCGGTTCATCTTGCCGTCTTCATCTTCAAACAGGCGAAGCCCGGCGATTTTTTTGGCGGCATAAACCGCATCTGCATCCGTGTCGTCGTGCGTAATGCCGACCAATAGGACGTAGCCGGATTCGATCGCTCCGGTTATTTCTCCTTCAACTGTTACAGATGCTTGCCTCGAACGCTGCAATACGACTTTCATAGGGCCTCCTTAGTTGGTTACGCGAACAACCGAATACACATCCGGAATCTGCTTGATGCGTTCGACCACGCGATTCAGATGAGTGATGTGCGGGATGAGGATCGACAAATTGATCGTCGCGATCTTGTCTTTGTCGGCACGCCCGCTGACGGCGGTAATGGTCGTTTTCGTTTCGCTGACCATATGCATCACTTCATTGATCAGGCCGGTTCTGTCGTAAGCCTGTACTTCGATATCAATTTGGTAGGATTTATTTTCGGTCGGGCCGGCATTTTCCCACTCGACTGAAATCAGGCGGTCCGATTCGTCTGCCTGGATATTCGGGCAGTCTGCGCGGTGGACCGACACGCCGCGGCCTTTTGTGATAAATCCGAGTATTGCGTCTCCCGGGACGGGATTGCAGCATTTGGACAACCGAATCATCATGTTGTCGATGCCTCTGACGATTACACCGGACTCTGTCTGGCGTTTGGGCTGGCTGGATTTCATCTCCACCGTGATTTTTTCGATGGCTTCTTCCTGCTCGCGTTTTTTGCGCAACCGCTCTGCCAACCGGTTGACTACCTGCTGGGCGGTGATGCCGTTAAAGCCGA
>JASKZU010000101.1 GCA_030147455.1 Planococcus sp. (in: firmicutes)
GTAGCTCAGCTGGATAGAGCAACGCCCTTCTAAGGCGTCGGTCGGGGGTTCGAATCCCTCCTGGGACGTACCGCATCCTGTTTTCCGTTTTCGGAAAGCAGGATGTTTTTGTTTTTGGATAATAGTTTGGCTGCAACTTGTGAAGAAATAATGACCTTTTGATTTTGTCCTGTTTATTTGTGAAACTTCGAGTACAATGAAAATATATAAAGAAAACAGACTTAAAGGGGAAAATGCATTGTTCAAAAACAAGTGGAAACGGGTCTTGCTCATTTTTGCATTGGTACAAGTAGCGCTGGTCTTTTCAACGGCGCTGAGCATTTGGAATTTCGGCAACGAGTCGGAACTGTTCGAAGCGGACGCAGCGATCGTGCTCGGTACAAAAGTCATCGGCGAAGAGCCGTCGCCGGTCCTCGAGCAGCGAATACGCCATGCCATTGATTTATATGAATCCGGCTATGTAAAAAAAATCATCTTTACAGGCGGTGCGACCAACGGATAAGTGTTGGCTGAATCGGTTGTCAGCCGTGATTTTGCCATTCGCCATAACATACCGGAAGAAGACATCCTGATCGAGACCGATTCGCTGGTTACGCAGGAAAACTTTTTATTTGCCGGCGAACTGGCGGCCTCGAATGATTTATCGAGTTTTTTGGTGGTCAGCGATCCCTTGCATATGAAACGGGCATTATTGATGGCCGAGCATGCGGGAATCGATGCACACGCATCCCCGACGCAAACGACCGTCTTCACCGGATTTACTAAAACAGCACCATTTTTTGCGCGTGAAGTTTTTTGCTATATGGCCTATATTACAATTCATGCATTTGTGTAAAACTGCAGCGCCAGGAGCGCTGCAGTTTTTTTATAGAGAAATCGGGTACCGTTTAAAGAATGGCAAAAGGTCAAGGCTGCGTCTCAATAAGCCTTTATAAAGACGCGTGCGGTGTGGATTTCTACAGAATCGTTTCCTATGGTATGATAAACGGATAAAGAGGTGGATAGCATGCGGAAAAAATTTGGGGATTTAAAACGCAGAGGCAATGTGATTGTTTTCCCGACGACCGTTACGCGTCTGTTGACGGAAGGCATGACCAGTCTAAAAAACGAACAATATGAAGATGCACGCGACAAGTTGTACCAAGTACTGGTTTATGAACCGGAGCATGCTGCGGCGCTTGGAGGCTATGCCTACAGCCTATATGAGCTGAGTGAATTTGAAGAAGCTTTGGAAGTCGTCAAAGAACTGCTGCGCATCGGGCCAATTCATTATTTGGAAACAATGGAACTATACATAAGCATTTTAATGCAAGTCCGCGAATTCGAAGAAGCGGAAAAGATGATCGAAGTACTTATCGAAGAAGACGTCTTGCCGAAAGAACGCCTCGAGCAATTCCACCAGCTGCGCGACCTGAATGAACGGATCGCTGAAAGCAACGCAGCATTCAATAAAGATGTGGAACGCTATGCACCGGACCGGTTTGTCCCGTTGACTCCGCTGCAGCAGGAGCAGCGTGTGACTGAACTGCCGAAACAAGCTTATGCGGCCATGCATCCGCAGCTAGTCAAACTGGTCGAACATCCACAAGTCGATTGGATCGCCAAGTCGTACATGCTGCTGATGCTGCGCGAAGAAAAGCTGTCTGGACGCGTGAATGTAGAAAAGTTCCATTATGCCAGTGGGTTTGACTTGGAGTTATTGCCGGATCCGCTGAAAGACCCGCGCCTGCTCAACATTCGCCGTCTGCTCGAAGCTGTGCTGGAAAAAGAGCCAGCAAAACTGGAGATGGCTGTAGAGCTGGTCGACCGCCATGTCTACTTGCTGTACCCGTTCTTTTGGAATGAGTTTAGAGAAGAAGAAATTGCAGAAGCCTATCGGTTATATTTAGACAGTTTGTTCGGCGGAGATGCTGAGGGGCGCGTTCATCCGGAACTGATGAATCTGCTCGAGCAGGCAGAAGCTTACATAGAATTGCGCAATGGATAGAAATAGTTGAACCTGCACGTATGTATGATATAATGTGGAAGTTGTCAAAAATCGTACAAATATCGTACATGACTTTGCAAAAAATGTTTGGAGGGCTTATACATGTCAGCAAAATGGGAAAAGCAAGAAGGTAACGTCGGAGTTTTAACAGTTGAAGTTCCGGCTGAAGAAGTAAACGGCGCGCTTGATAAAGCGTTTAAAAAAGTCGTTAAAGAAATCAACGTACCAGGATTCCGTAAAGGGAAAATGCCGCGCCAGATGTTCGAAAAGCGCTTTGGCGTAGAATCTCTTTACCAAGATGCTCTTGACTTTATCTTGCCGGATGCTTACGCAAACGCAGTAGAAGAAGCGGGAATCAACCCGGTTGACCGCCCTGAAATCGATATCGAAACGCTGGAGAAAAACCAGCCGCTTGTGTTCACGGCGAAAGTCATCGTTAAACCTGAAGTAGAGCTTGGTGAATACAAAGGCCTTGAAGTTGCGAGAGAAAATGCCAACGTAACAGATGAGGAAATCGAAGCGCAATTAAAAGAAAGCCAAGAGCGCATGGCTGAATTGTCTGTTAAAGAAGAGGCAATCGAAAACGGCGACACAGCAGTTATCGATTTTGAAGGATTCGTAGACGGCGAAGCATTTGAAGGCGGAGCAGGAAACGACTACTCGCTTGAAATTGGTTCAAACTCGTTTATCCCAGGATTCGAAGAGCAGTTGATCGGCGCTAAAGCCGGCGAACAAAAAGATGTGGAAGTCACATTCCCAGAAGAATACCATGCAGAAGAACTAGCTGGAAAAGCAGCAACGTTCAAAGTAACGGTAAACGAAGTAAAAGCTAAAGAATTGCCTGAGCTAAACGACGAGTTCGCTAAAGAACTTGACGAAGAAGTAGAAGGCCTTGAAGCACTTCGCACGAAAATGAAAGAAAACCTGCAAACTGAAAAAGCTTCAGCTTCTGATGCGAAACTTCGCGACGATCTTGTTCAGCAAGCAGCAGAAAACGCAACAGTCGAAATTCCTGAGGCAATGATCAAAACGGAAATCGACCGTATGATGCAAGACTTTGAACAGCGCCTAAGCCAGCAAGGCATGAACTTGGAGTTGTACTTCCAGTTCTCCGGCCAGGACGAAGATGCACTTCGCGAGCAAATGAAAGCTGATGCAGAAACACGCGTACGCGTTTCATTGACGCTTGAAGCAATCGCACAAGCGGAAAACATGGAAGTTTCTGCAGAAGATATCGACAAAGAGCTTGAGAAAATGGCTGGCCAGTTCAACATGGACACAGACCAAATCAAAACAGCACTTGGCGGCACTGAAATGCTGGAAAACGACATCCGTATGCAAAACACGGTTGAGTTCCTAGTAGAAAACGCTAAAGTAACAGAAGACCAATAATAACAGCAAGATCAATAGAACAAGGTGCGGCGACCGCACCTTGTTTTCTATACATAATGGGGTTAGCGCTTTCTGCGCTGAACAGCAGCAATAGGCAATTTGAGTTTCTACATATTGAAAAGGCAGTTTAATTGGAATAGTTCTAATTAGTTGCTACAATCATAGTAATCTTGTAAGATAATGGCTTGAATAGGGGTGACTACATTGTTCAAATTCAATGACGAAAAAGAGCATTTAAAGTGTTCATTTTGCGGCAAACCGCAAGAACAGGTTCGTAAACTGGTCGCTGGACCAGGTGTATATATTTGTGACGAGTGCATCGAGCTTTGTACGGAAATCGTAGAAGAAGAACTCGGCACAGAAGAAGAAGTAGAGTTTAAGGAAGTGCCAAAACCTAAAGAGATTTTGGACATCTTGAACGGATACGTTATCGGCCAGGAAAAAGCGAAAAAATCTTTGGCTGTTGCCGTATACAATCATTACAAACGCGTCAATTCGAACAGCAAGATCGACGACGTGGAATTATCCAAGTCCAATATCGTTTTGATCGGGCCTACAGGAAGCGGGAAAACGCTGCTTGCACAGACGCTTGCACGCATCCTGAACGTACCGTTTGCTATTGCTGATGCGACCTCACTGACAGAAGCCGGCTATGTAGGGGAAGATGTAGAAAACATCTTGCTTAAATTGATCCAGGCAGCTGACTATGATGTGGAACGTGCGGAAAAAGGCATTATCTATATCGATGAAATCGATAAAG
>JASKZU010000118.1 GCA_030147455.1 Planococcus sp. (in: firmicutes)
TTGCATTCTACCGGATTTGTCACTTCAAAAGAAACGAATTAAAAAAGAAGCCTTAAATAGAGGCTTCTTTTTTTTTTGATTTAATTTTATTGAACAAGTATAAAAATTGAGCAAAAAGACTTGTTATTTAAAAGGATGGTGGTATATTTTATCTATTATATTTAAATGTAAAAGTACTTCTGGAATCAAAGGACCTTAGTCTTTAGTTGAAGGAGGGCGGAGCGCTGTGAGAAAAAAGCTGGTGCTTATTCAATTGTCCCGTGCGCTCGTTCCGTTATTGGTTATGCTTCATCACTTGTCCACGACGATGATGGATTATTACGGGTACAACATTTGGGGATTGTCGTATTTGCCTTTGACTGGAGGCGTCTATTATTTTTTCTCGTTGTCCGGGTTTATGGCGTATTATATTTACAGAAACAAGTTTGGGCGCAGGGATGAGCTTCCGGATTTTCTCATAAATCGCTTTATTCGCATTTATCCGCTTTACTGGGTGGTCACGATCGTGTTCTTGCTGCTGGCTTTTGCTTTTCCATGGTTTGCCACAGGAGCAGAACAAGACCTGGGTGTGATCCTGACATCTATTTTCCTTATTCCAAATTCACAGTGGCAAGACCCGTTTGTGATAGTCGCCTGGTCGTTGGAATTCACAGTGTATTTTTACCTCATATTTTCGCTGTTGTTTTTATCCCCGCGGTGGATCGGCCGGCTGGCTTTTGGGGCTTGGGGGGCCTTTTCCGTTCTTGCGGTATGGGGGTTTGTATACATTGATTCTTTTTTGTTCGATTTCCTGTTTAGTTCTGTTAATTTGATGTTTTTGGCGGGTGTGGCTTGTGCCTGGTTCGTGCTGCGTTTTCGCATTCCACTCGTTTATGGATACGCATTTGCTGCAATCGGGCTGATCGGTTTTCCGGTAACGTGGTTGAATTCGTTGCATGGTTTTATGAATATAAGTTTTGAAGCAAGCGCAGGGGTGGCCATTGTTTTTTTATTGATTGGGCTTGGCGGAATTGATTTGAAGCAGGACATCCGAATTCCGAATTTCCTGCACGAACTCGGCAATGCGGCTTTTTCTATTTACCTTGTTCATAACATTGTATTGGATTTGTTTTCAGAGTGGATGGACCGCTGGGGAATCTATGGATGGACAGGAGGATTTGGCATGAGCGCCTTGTTGTTCGGCTTAATGATTTTTGCCGGTGTGGCGGCGCACCGAAAAGTGGAATTGCCGCTTCATGCACTATTTAAAAAATGGCTGCTTCGAAAAAAAACCACATCTCCTGAAGCTAGCGGGATGAAACCCGTTCATAAAAATCGCTGAATAAAAAAATCCCCGACTCGTTATGAGTCAGGGGATTTTTTATTCAGGCTTATTCAATAGATTTTCAAGTGCTTTTTGTTCACGGCTGATTTCGTTTGGCGTACGCACTCCAGCTTTGCGGATAAGTGCAAGCGGCGGCGTCCATCCCTGTGCGGCGTTTTGGACCATTAAGACGCCGGCAATGCCGGACAAGAAGGCCCATTTTTTGTTGGTTCCGACGGCCAAGGCGGTCGAAGCAAGTGCAACAGAAGCCATACTCACAGCCAGCACGCGGTCGGTGTTCCATTCCTGGTCTAATTCCTCAATGCGCTCACGGATTGTTGAATCATCCTGGCGCTTATAGTAATTAACGGATGCTTCCGTTTCCCGTTCAATTTGTTGGTTGATGTGATCGGGCGTTTTGTCGTTTACTGTTGTTTGTGTTGATGGCAATTGTTCTTTCGCTAAATCCAATTCCATGTCAAATCCTCCATTTCAATACTCGTTCTGATTATAGTATTCCGCAATCCGCTCAGCTGTAAACCCGAAACTTTCGTTTACGTGTTGAAATCAATCGATTCTATCGGTTTTGTCTTCCAGTACTTGTTCGTCTACGGGGCCAAGGATCTTTTCGGCGATTTCGCCGCGTGTATTTATAATATAAGTCGTTGGAACCGTTCGTACTTGATAGTTTTGAGCGGTGCTTCCTGTCTCGTCCATTGGAATCGAAAACGTCAACCCGAATTCATCTATAAACGCATCAATGGCTTCGCGGCCATTGTCTTGAGCGGTTAAATTGACCGCCAGAATTTCAACGTCCTGGTGTTCATCTTCGTGAAATTGCTGCATATGGGGCATTTCGGCCCGGCACGGCGGACACCACGTCGCCCAAAAATTAAGGACGACTTTTGTGCCTTCATAATCGGACAATTGCACCACGCTGCCGTTTTGGTCCGTCAGCTCAAAATTGGGCGCTTGCATGCCCGGCTGGAGGCCGGACGCGCCTGCTTCGCCTGTAGAAGCAGGCGGCGCGGATTCGTTTGTATAAAAATTAAAGGCAATGATGCCAATGCCTGCGAGAAGTACAAGTGCAAAAAAGATTTTTTTCATTTACGGGCAATTCCTTTCCGTTCGTATCGCTTCCACACGAACGGCAGCAGTTTCGGAATATCGCTGGCTACCATTGTATGGGCTGAACCTGTTTTGACAAATTCATCTGCGCACGCTCCGTGCAAAAAGACCGCATTTAACACCGCCCAATCCAGGTTTTCCTGGCATGTCGACAAGCCGAGCAATAAACCTGTCAGCACATCGCCGCTTCCGCCTTTGGCAAGTCCTGAATTGCCGGTGGAGTTTTGGTATATCCGGCCGTCCGGAAAAGCGATGGTTGTCCCCGGTCCTTTCAACACAAGCGTGACATGTTGTTCTACGGCAAATGCATGGGCACAAGCAGCAGGCGACTGCTGGATCTGTTCGAGCGTGAAGCGGGAGATGCGCGCGAATTCGCCTGCGTGCGGCGTCAATACCGTCGGGGCCGAGCGTTTCGGGTAGACCCGGTCACTGAGTGCGCCGGCATCGAGTATGAGCGGTTTGCTGCTTGCCAGCAATGTTTGAACGGCAGCTTCCATCACTCCGTCGGCTTTTGTGCCCGGGCCGCAAGCGATTACTTTATAGGAATCTATCGGCAATAGACCGCTCGCAAGATCCAATAGCGCGTCTTCATAATAAGTAGCCTCTGCTGTTGCTTGAGCAATGGCCTGCATGGTAGCAGAGGCGGTGCCGATTTCCAGTTTGCCGACACCGCTCCTCAGTGCAGCGGTTCCTGCAAGCAATGCAGCACCTGGCATGCCGGTGCTGCCGGCGACCAATAGCGCTGTGCCGAAACTGCCTTTATAGCTGTCTGCTTGGCGCTCATCCAACGAGCTTGCCACATCATCGTTTGTCCATATGTGGATATGGGGTAACTTATGGGTCATCGGTCATCTCTCCAATCGCGTTCAATACCTTCATTGTAGACCATTGAGTAGAAAACTCCAGTTTGCGCTCTTAAATAGAAGGGGATGATAAACAAAATGCAAGGCAGGTATTTCGTACCACGAAGGATTAGGTTTTTAATTTTAAAAACTCAACGCTAAAGCAAATGAACTGAAATAGTCGAAAAACAAACAATCAGAATTGAATCCAAAGAACTGAACTTTCAGAAAACTGTGGTCAATAGAGCAAAGTTTTGTTATACTCAGCCTATTCGAGAAAAGGGAGTTGAGCCAGTGAGAAAGCAATTATTTCAGACGATGACAGTAGCAGGCCTATGTGCCATGCTTGCGATGCCGGTGCATGCAGCGCCGCCGCAAACGACTCAAACAGCGCAGCATCACCACGACAACGCGATTTCAGGTTTTATTGACTATGCGGAATTGCAGCGTGAATTGGCAAAAATCGAAAAAACAAGCAAAGGTACAGTTGCTGTAGAAGTGGCCGGAAAATCTTTTGAAGGACGTGACATTTACACAGCGACTGTCGGAACCGGCGATAAAGTGCTGTTGATTCAAAGCGAAATTCACGGCAATGAAAAAACGGGCACCGTGGCCATTCTTAACATGCTGAAGAGTTTATCGGGCAATTCAAAAGCGGCCAAAGCGCTTCGTGATGAGGTAACGGTCGTCTTTATGCCAATGATGAACCCGGACGCTTCTGAAGCTGACAAACGCCGCAACAGCATGACGTGGGCGGATGTTTTGGCGGATTATCCGGAACTCTCAGGCGCGCAGCCTTCCTGGAACTACTTGGACCGCGGCGTAAGCCAAAGCTATGACTATGGTGCGAATCCTGGATTTGACGTAAACCGCGACTTTAACCCGGACCTTGACTATGTGCCGAATGCGGCGGATTTCCCTGGCTCTTCTAGCCAGCCAGGCTGGTTTATTACAAAAGAAGCGCAAGTGTCCCGCGATGTGTATAAATCGCTTCAGGCGGAATACGGAAATGTAGATGTCTTCGTCGATGTGCACCATCAGGGCATGTATTATGTCGAAGGCACGGCTGATCCGGTCACACTTTCATTATCTGCACAATTTGTTCCGGATCCATCAACTGCTGCAGGCGCAAAATACGGCGAATACGCTGACCGCTATAACTATGATTTCTCCCGCCAGTTGAATGTCGCAGTTTACGACGAGCTGCAGTCATACGGCAATTCGAAATTCACAAACGTATCCTTGTATTCGCAAGGACTGGATTTGCCGGGAACAGCACTGGGCACATACGCGCTGAACGGAAGCGGCACGGTGTTGTTTGAAGTGCGCGGCCAGACGCAATCGCTTGGCCAGAAGGAAAAAGGCCAATTGGTTAAATCGGTTGAACGCGGCTTGACAGCTATTGTGGAAGGTGTGGCAAACGACAGCGTGTACGATCTTGACCCGGAAGCCTATGAAAGCATTCCGCTCACATCTGCGCGCCCTGCCGCTAAATAAGACTAGAAGCGCCGCCCCGGGGCGGCGCTTTTTTTATGCAATGATAAATGCAGAGGAGGAAAGAGCCCATGGCCATTACAAATTTGAGCAAACGCATTCAATTGATTGATGGATTCGACCTCGGGCTTCCCG
The DNA here is from genome assembly GCA_030147455.1 of Planococcus sp. (in: firmicutes). GTDB lineage: Bacteria > Bacillota > Bacilli > Bacillales_A > Planococcaceae > Planococcus. Next base: position 4,903 of record JASKZU010000118.1, read on the forward strand.
AGCGAACCGGAAGCTATGTGATTCAAGAACAGGAAGTAACGATTGTCGAAACCGGCCCGAGCCCATCGGTGGCTTACGTGAAAGCCGGTCTCGAAGGGCTCGGAATACCACTCGAGCGCGTGCGTTATATTATCGTGACGCATATTCATTTGGACCATGCGGGCGGGGCGGGACTCCTGCTTCAGGACTGCCCGAATGCAACGCTTGTCGTCCACCAAAAAGGCGCACGCCACCTGTCAGATCCCGCGCGGCTTATTGCCGGTGCGAAAGCGGTGTATGGTGAACGCTTTGACGCCTTGTTTGACCCGATCCGTGCGGTGCCGAGCGAGCGCATATTGATTAAAGGAGAAGGCGATGAGCTTTGGATCGGCCCTTCGTGCACGCTTGAGTTTTGGGATGCACCGGGGCATGCGTTTCATCATCTCGGTATCTACGACCCGGTATCAAACGGCCTGTTTGCAGGAGATACCGCTGGAATCCGCTACGCGCAGCTTGCAGAGCACGGCATTGATTTTTATTTGCCTTCGACATCGCCGACACAATTTGACCCGCTGCTGATGAAGCAGTCGATCGAGCGAATGGCCAGGAAGCGGCTGAGTATGGTGTATTTTGGGCATTTCGGTGCAACCGAGCGTGTAGAGGCGGCGCTTGAGCAGACGCTGGACTGGCTGGATCGATTTGTTGAACAAGGCGCATTGGCTTTTGGCGCCGAGGAGTCTTCCGATCAGTTGGCCGAGCGGCTCCAGGTTCTAGTGCAAGCGGAACTTGCCGAACTTGGAGTAAAAAAAGACGACAACGTCATGCCTTATATTGACATGGACCTGCAAGTGAGTGCACAAGGCTTGCTCGATTATTTCATCAAAAAAAGCGAGCGGGAACAAGGCCTGGTTGAGAGATCCCATTAAGTGCAGGTGACTGCGGTTTACGCCGTCTTTTTTTAGGGGAATACACAAACAGCAGAGAAAAATGTATTTGTTTAGAGAGGCGGAATTTATTGTGGCACAAATGTTAACAGAAAAAACAGCCATCATTACAGGAGCAGGACGCGGGATTGGGCGTGCGATTGCGCTCGCTTTGGCAAACGAAGGCGTCGCGGTCGGTCTGATCGCCCGGACAGAAGACGAACTCGGAAAAGTCGTACAGGAAATCCGGTCATTGCGTGGACGCGCATCTTTCGCAGTAGCGAACGTGTCCAACGAGCAGCAAGTCCAGGCCGCAGTCAAAAAACTGACCGATGAACTGGGAACAGTGGATATTTTGATCAACAACGCAGGCACCGGAAAATACGGGAAATTCATGGAGCTTGGCACAGAAGATTGGCAAGACATGCTCAACATCAATTTGATGGGTATGGTCTATGCAGCGAAAGCGGTGCTCCCGCAGATGACCGAAAAGCAGCAAGGCGACATCGTCAATATTTCCTCTTCGTCAGGGCTTCGTGCAACGATTGGTTCAAGTGCCTACAGCGCCTCGAAATTTGCGGTGCTTGGCATGACTGAAGGCCTTATGCAGGAAGTGCGCAAAGACAACATCCGCGTGTTTGCACTGACGCCGAGCCGCGTCGTGACCGACATGACTGATGCGAGTTTCGACAGCGAAGCGGAAAAAGAGAAATTCATGCAGCCGGAAGATATTGCGGAATATGTCATATCCCAGCTAAAGCTGCATCCGCGCATCTTTATTCCCACATCCAGCCAGTGGGCAACCAATCCTTTCTAATTTTAAAAACCCCCGGAGTGTCAAAAGACATTCCGGGGGTTTTTTCGTTTAGCTGATTGATTTGACGAACGCTTCGACTTCGTCCGCTGTTGAAAGCGACAAGATATGGTCGGTATGGGAAGCCATTTCGGCTTTTGATAGTTTGCTGATTTGCGTGCGTGCTTTCAGCAGCGAAGACGGGCTCATGGAAAACTCGTCCAGCCCAAGTCCAAGAAGGATTGGAATGGCGATTTCGTCTCCGGCCATTTCACCGCACATGCCGGCCCATTTGCCTTCGCGGTGAGCAGCATCGATGACCATTTTCACCAAGCGCAAAATCGCAGGGTTGAACGGCTGGTAAAGGTACGATACGCGTTCATTCATGCGGTCGGCAGCCATTGTGTATTGAATCAAGTCATTCGTACCGATCGAGAAGAAATCCACTTCTTTGGCAAAGACATCCGCCATGACAGCGGTCGATGGAATTTCCACCATGATGCCCACTTCGATCGAGTCGCTGACCGGAACGCCTTGTTCGATCAATTTCGCTTTTTCTTCTTCGAGCAGCGCTTTTGCCTGGCGGAACTCTTCAAGCGTGGCCACCATTGGGAACATGATCTTTAAATTGCCGTGAACGCTTGCGCGCAGCAATGCACGCAGCTGTGTTCTGAACAAATCAGGCATCTCGAGGCACAGGCGCAGGGCGCGGAGGCCAAGAAACGGATTCATTTCTTTCGGCAAATTCAAATACGTCAATTCTTTGTCGCCGCCGATATCAAGCGTCCGGACAACGGTCGGTTTGTTGTCCATGCCTTTTAATACCGCTGCATAGGCATCAAACTGCTCGTCTTCTGTCGGGAACGCGTCGCGGCCCATATAAAGGAACTCGGTGCGGTAAAGGCCGACGCCTTCGCCGCCATGTTCCAATACGCCGGCCAAATCTTTCGGCGTGCCGATGTTGGCGGCCAGTTCCACATGCTCACCGTCGAGGCTGACAGTCGGCTCGTCCTTCATTTTGGCCCATTCGGCTTTTTGAAGGTCATACGCTTGTTTTTTCTGCTGGAATTTCTCAATTGTTTCCTCGTCCGGGTCTACGTAGACGTTTCCTTCAAGGCCGTCTACGATCAGCAATGCACCGTTCTGGACTGAAGACATTACGCTTTTCGCGCCGACAACAGCCGGAATTTCAAGTGTGCGCGCAAGAATGGCCGAATGTGACGTACGGCCGCCGATATCGGTAATAAAGCCTTTCACAAAATCGGCATTCAACTGGACGGTATCAGAAGGCGTCAAATCTTCTGCGATGACGATCACTTGATCGGTGATCATGCTCGGGTCTTGGATCTTCACGCCGAACAAGTGGGACAGGACGCGCTGGCGTACATCGCGTACATCTGCGGCGCGTTCTTTCATATATTCGTTGTCCATCGCTTCAAACATGCCGATAAACATATCGGTTGTTTCCTGAAGCGCAAATTCAGCATTGACCTGCTCGTTGGTGATGCGTTCCGTGATCGGCCCGATCAGTTCCGGGTCGCTCAATACCATCAAGTGGGCGCCGAAAATCGCTGCTTCTTTTTCGCTGATTTGCTGGGCCGTTTTTTCTTTAATCAGTTCAAGTTCGGTTGTGGCTTGTTGGACAGCCGCTTGAAAGCGTTCGATTTCACTGGCGGGGTTGTCGACCTTTTTTTGTTCGACGACCAGTTCTGGATGTTCCAGACGAAACGCTTTGGCGATGGCGATGCCATTAGAAGCGGCGATGCCGGAAATAGACTGTGTCATCCGTTGGCAATTCCTTCATCTTTTAGTTTTTCCCCGATTGTCGCCATTGCTTCTTCTTCATCTGCGCCGTCCGCTGCGATTGTAACCGTCGATCCAGAAGGAACGCCCAGTGACATCACACCAAGAATCGATTTCAAGTTGACTTTTTTGCCTTGGAATTCTAGTGTGATTTCCGATTGGAATTTGGAAATGGCCCCAACCAATGCGGAAGCGGGACGTGCGTGGATACCTGCTTTATCTGTGATTGTATACTGTTTTTCTACCATGTAAAATTCCTCCTATTAATTAAAAACGTAGTGGCGTAAACTCGAGAAATGAAAGAGTTTGACTGCTTATGAATGATTATGATTGATTTTGAAAACGATTTCAAGTATTATCTACTTAATCCACAAAAAGAGGGTGACGGAATGCTGACGACGGAGCGACATAAACTGATTTTAGCGCTTCTGAAAGAAAAGCAGAGTATTAAAATACAAGAGCTGGTGGAACAAACATCCGCTTCCGAATCTACCATCCGCAGGGATTTAACCGAGCTTGAAGAGTTGCAGAAGCTGGAGCGGGTATTCGGCGGCGCCCGGACGATCGATGAGAACCAGCCAGAACCGAGCATCCTCGACAAAGCGGCCAAAAATTTGAAAGAAAAGCAACGGGTGGCACGGTATGCGGCAACACTTGTCAAATCCGGCGATGCCGTGTTCCTCGATGCAGGAACGACCACTTCCCAAATGATTCCGCTGTTGAAAGGCAAAAATGTAACCGTTGTCACCAATGGCTTGAGTCATTTGGAAGCGTTGATGGAAAACAGCATCACCTGCTACTTGACCGGAGGCTTTATCAAAACGCGCACCGGCGCACTGGTCGGGCCGCAGACGATCCAGTCGCTGGAGAACTACCGCTTTGACAAAACGTTTCTCGGGGTCAACGGCATTCACTTGAACAACGGTTTCACGACACCGGATCCTGAAGAAGCCGCCGTCAAGCGAAGGGCTTGCGAATTGTCGAGAAGCTGCTATGTGCTGGCGGACCAATCCAAATACGGCAAAGTCAGTTTTGCGCACATCATGGAATTAAGTGCTGCTGCGCTCATCATTGATCATTTAGCCGGCGATGAGGCAGAAGCGGTCGAACAAAAAACAACAATTAAGGTGGTGACGGCATGATTTACACATGCACAATTACCCCCTCCGTCGATTATACGACTTATCTGTCCCAGTTTGAAACGGGAACGCTGAATCGAACGGAAGAGGTTTATTATTACCCTGGCGGCAAAGGCATCAATGTTTCACGGGTTCTTAGCCGCCTCGGCCATAAAAGCAGGGCGCTCGGCTTTACCGGCGGTTTTACCGGCCGGTTTATCGAGCAGTTTCTGGCCGATGAAAATATCGAAACGGATTTTGTCGATACCGGCGAAATCACACGGATCAATGTCAAAATCAAAACCAGCACCGAAACAGAACTGAATGGCCCGGGCCCGGCGCTCGACGATGAGCAGCTGCAAGAGCTCAACAGAAAAGCCGCCGGCATGAACGAGGGCGATTGGTTTGTTTTGGCAGGCAGTTTGCCCGAATCGATCCCTGTTCATTTCTTCAAAGAGCTGGCCGATACCTGCAACGAGCGCGGCATTCATTTTGTGCTGGATACGTCAGGTTCCGCACTGAAGCAATTGATCGATACCAAGCCGTTTTTGATCAAGCCGAATGAGCACGAACTCGGGGATATCTTTGGCGTCACGATTTCCTCGCAGGAAGATGCGTTCCATTATGCTAAAAAATTGGTCGCACGGGGAGTGGAGCATGTCGTCGTATCGCTCGGCGGCAAAGGCGCTCTTTATGTCAATCAACACGCGGCCTATGCGGCACAAGCGCCAAAAGGCCAAGTCGTCAATACAGTGGGGTCAGGCGATTCGCTCGTTTCCGGGTTTATCGCTTCCTATATAACACAGCAAAGTCCAATCGATGCATTCCGCTACGGCGTTGCCAGCGGAAGCGCCACCGCATTCCGGACCGATTTGTGCGAAAAACAAGATGTGGAGCACTTGCTCGCTGAAGTGAAGGTAAGACCATTCGAACAAGAGGATGTGACATAATGAGAATCACACAATTATTGACTGAAAACACCATTATCCTGGACCTGCAATCCACGTCCAAACCAGACGTTTTATCCGAATTGGCCGGAAAACTCGACCAAGCCGGAAAACTGAACAACAAAACCCAATTCCTTAAAGACATTCATGCCCGCGAGGCCCAAAGCACAACGGGCATCGGCGACACCATCGCCATTCCCCATGCCAAGTCAGAAGCCGTGAAAGAACCTGCCATCGCATTCGGCCGTTCATTCAATGGCATCGACTTTGAATCATTCGACGGACAGCCGGCTCAATTGTTCTTTATGATCGCTGCGAGCGCCGGAGCGGAAGATGCCCACCTGGAAGCTTTGTCCCGACTGGCTACTTTCTTGATGGATGAGAAATTCCGCGTTGCGATTTTAGAAGCCGAAACAAAAGAAGATGTGCTTCAAGTCGTGGCCAACAAAGAAAACGATGTGGACGGGCCTGAACCAATCCCGGTCACAGATGCTCATGAAGCACCGGCAGCACCTGTGAGCGGCGGGAAAATTCT